>CALXLP010000048.1 GCA_944389225.1 uncultured Clostridia bacterium
CCACATTTATTAAAATTAGCACCTAAGAGCATTGGCTCAACGGTGCTTTTTAGCTGTAAAGTGACACCAAGTTTGAGAAAAAGTGACAGGGGAGTTTGAGAAAAATAAAAAATCTCTTTAATCGTTGAATAATCATTATTTTTAAGTTAAATTATATTATACAATTCACAATTAAGGATATGTTGATGGGAGTTAATTTTGAAAATACTTCTGATGCTAATGGATTTAATATCTTTGAAAAATTAACTACAGACGAATTTTCTGTTGGTGGACAGAAAAATAAGTTGAATCTTTATATCCTGAAAATTCATGACAAACTTTTTTCATATGATAAGTTATATGATTATGTTTTAGATAATATTTGTCAGTATGTTTTTAATCGTAGAAAAAATCTAGAAGTTCAAAATGATATAAAAAAAGCTAAACGATTAATTCTTGAAGCAATAGATCATTTAAGAGAAGTCAATTCTGATAAAGATTCTGGGGCTGGAGGAGAATTAGGAGAAATATTATTATATCTGTTTTTAGAACAAGACTTAAAAGCTCCAAAATTATTTAGCAAAATTGAATTAAAAACTTCTACTAATGAATATATAAAAGGTGCTGATGGAATTCATTTCAAGTTTAGAAAAGACAAAAATGGTAAAAAAATATTGCAATTAGTAATTGGTGAAGCAAAAATTAAAAATGAATTGGATAATGCAATCGGAGAAGCATTTATATCTATTAATACTTATATTACAAATAACGCACAGGATTTAAGACTTCTTGATACACATATTATGAATCAACTGGTTGAGGATGAAGAGGCTTTAATCCTAAAACAATACTTGTTGGGAGATGGGGAAGAAGAAAAAGAAACAATTTTCGGTATTTTTATTGGATATAACATAGATTATGATGGCTCGAATGATAGTAACGATCTATATAAAGAGAATGTGAAACAAGCAAACCTAAAACAAGTTCTAGGATACAAAGAAAAAATAATAAATGAGATAAAAAAATATAATATTAGAAATTACCAGTTTAATTTCTATTTTTTACCATTTCACAACGCACAAAGGGATAGAAAAATTATTATAAAACAATTGACTGAAAAAGAATCCGTATTTACTTGGAGAGATATAAGAAATGGCTAAACAATTTTCTGAATTCTTATTCGAAGATATTTTCCAAGAGCAAAGTTTTCAAGAATTATTTGGTGAATTACTTGCAAACTATATAGCCACATTATTAAATAAATTTTCGGATGAATATACACCAAAATATAATAAACTTCTAAGATATGCCGATATATTGTCTTTATCTAAAAAAGAAGAACATCAAAATATTGCACAGCAAATTGTAATTATTCTTTCGCTGATTTATCCAAAAGAAATTCCCATAAAAATATTTAAAGAAAATGTTTATAAAAATGTTTCAAACTTTGCTTCAATTGATTTATTAAAAGAAAGAAACTTATTAGCTAATATAGATTACAGTTTTTTAGCAAACTTGGTATATAGCACACATAAAATTCAGAATAATATTCCAGATTCCAACAAATCCTTTTTTGATCCACAAATGTCAGTATTTGAAGCACTTGAAAAAAATCAATATTATAGTTTTTCAGCTCCAACATCTATGGGAAAAACATTTGTAATAACTAAATTTATACTAAATAAATTGAAAAACAATACACAAAATAATTTTGTAATATTAGTACCAACTCGTGCTTTAATTTCTGAAATAGCAAATAAAATGATTAAAGAATTTAAAAATTTTATTGGTACTGGAAAGCATAGAATAATAACAACGTTAGCATCTGTCCAAAATAATGAAAATTTTATTGCGATTTTAACACCAGAGAGATTGTATTATTCAATGCTTGAACATCCAGAACTTAGATTTCAATATTTATTTATTGATGAGGCACATAAAATTTCGAGTAAAGACAAACGTAGCATAATATATTATAAAATTTTAGATATGCTAAAAGAAAATAGCAGTGTACGAATATACTTTTCTTCTCCTGTTATTCCTAATCCAGATATATATTTAGAACTTACAAATTATTTTAGCGATAGTTTATCTTCTGGATGTTCTTTTAAATTTTCACCTGTTGTTCAAAATAAAATATATGTTGATATTGTTAATAAAAATATTTCTATCTATAATCCAATTATAAATAAATTCCAAAAATGTGATTCACTTAAAATAAATTATTCTAATAGAATAGATGTATTACTGAATTTAGGAAAAGAGAAATGCAATTTAGTTTATGTTTCTTCTACAGCAAAAGCTATAAGTCAGGCTATAGAACTAAAAGAATTTATAGAAAATAACTATAAATTAAATTTCTCTGATAAAATAAAAAATGAATTAGAAAAAGTTGCCAAAGATATTGAGAATAAAATACATAAAGATTATTACTTAGCATCTCTTGTCAGATGTGGCATTGCTTATCATATAGGCGCTTTACCATCTAATATTAGGGTGAAAATAGAAAATCTTTTGAAATTAGGTTATATCAAATACTGTTTTTGCACAAGTACTCTCTTGGAAGGAGTAAATGTTCCTGTTGATAATCTTTTTATATTTGATCATAAAAAAGGACGTTCTGATTTATCGGTTATTGATGCATTTAACTTGATAGGACGGGCAGGAAGGGTTTCGCTAAATGAGTTTGGAAATGTATTTGTTGTTATAGAAAATGAAAAAATTAAAAACTATTTTAATGATGTTCTTTTACAACGATTACCCAATCAAACATTACTACCAAATAAAGCGATAGCAAAAAAGACAAAGAAATATATCGTAGAATGTCTTCTTAAGGGCAAAACAAATTTATTAGAAGATAACGAAAAATATAAAGATAAAAAACTAACTGAAGCAACATATGAATATGCAGTTAAATGTTTAAATATGCTATTGCATGATATATGCACAAATAATAAAAGTTATATTATAAAAGATTTTGAAAATGCAAAGGTATTATCCCCGCAGAACATAATTGATATAAAAAACATATTTAAAAATTACAATCAGGAAGATAATGATATCAATATTTCTGTTAAACAAAAAGATTCTTTGTTCAATGCAATAAAATATACAAATATTAATTACCCATCCAATTTTGAATATATTAGTTGTTTAGAATTTTTAAATAATCTATCCAATATATTTCAATGGTCAGTTTATGAAAAAGAAACTTTAGGAAAAGGAAATCGGTTAAACTTTTATGCAGTAATACTATTACAATGGATGCAAGGCAATGGATTGCACGAAATCATTAGGAAAGCTCTTTTGTATAATTTAGAACACAAATGCTTAATTCGAGATTCTCAACATAGTGAACCAGTTCATTTTAATAATTCAATTGAACATAAAAATATTGTAATAAATGACATTATGAAAAATATTGATAATATAATCAATTATAAATTTTCCATGTATTTTTTGAGATTTTCTGAAACTTATCTAAGATATCATAAACAATCACCAATAAATGACTGGTATGAATATGTTGAATATGGAACCTCAAATAAATTGGTAATTATGCTTCAGAAATATGGATTTTCAAGAGAAGACGCCATTATTCTTAGTAAACCAAGCTATAAACAATATATAATTATAGATACAAATTCAATATATATAAAAAATGGTATTTTGAACAAGGTTTCTTTTGAATTAAAAGAAATATTAGAAACCGTTAAAATAAATTATCCGGAGATTTTTATTAAGTAATTTTTATCTAACAGATTTTCTTATATTATATAAATTTAATAAAGAGGTTTTTATATTTGTTTCTTGATTAGAAATATTAAAAGCATTTAATACTGTTCTGTCAAATAAAATCCGATCTTCTGACTCTATTTCTTGTAATAATGGCTTAACATTTCTACGTAACAGAGGTTTAAAAGATTCAATAATAGATTCTTTTTGAGTTTGATTTAGTAAGTTATAATTCAATATTTTTAAAGAGTCTTGCAATTTTGAAGCACTTAGGTCTAATACTCCTTCTCCACGCCCAAATCCTAGCATTTCAATGAAAAATATTCCTAATAAACTATTCAATAAAGCATGTGTTATTTCAATATCAACACCATCATTGTTTTTTGTAAATCTTATAAGTCTTTGATTTACAAAAGTTGGATTATTAAATTTTGCAATAAAAAGTCTTTCGTCAGGATTTATACTTGTAACTAAATCAGCTGTTGAAGTTGGACTCATTTCATACCATTGTAAGGCATTAGAGCTCAAAACTTCTGGCAAAAGTCTGCCTGTGCCATTTCGTTCATTTTCAAAACGCATAATCCAAGAATAAGCTCCTGGATAATTATTTTTTATATTTTCTATATTTTCATCACAACAAAAAGCCACTCCATCAGGTTCAGCAATTAAACTTTCTACAGAGCGTATTGTTTTTAAAAATGGTTTTAAAAATTTATTTTCAATATTATTAGGAATTGAAGGATAGAATAAAGGATCCCAGCCTCTTCTTTCTCCACGATTAATAGAAAATAATTCATTAGCAGCAATCACTTTATTTGAAATATTAACTAACCAGCTTAAATCAGTAAATAGACCTGACCATTGAACTCCAAGGCTTTCCAAATCTTTAATATTATTTGTATTATATACAACTTTTCTTACAATTGCATTATCACGTGCACTATTATTCCTTATAAAAGATATATTTTCATCTAAATCCAATTCATCTATTTTTTGTTTTAAAGTAGTAAAACAAATTTGCTCTTGAGAAATATCAGATTCTATTTCAGCTAAGGATTTTTTCCTAAGTATAAGAATATTTGTTATTACTTTTGCATTGTCAAACCATCTACCGTTACCAGATGTTACAACATTTTCTATATTAAAAAATTTTCTTAAACTAAGTCTGAATTTTGTTCCAGATTCTGTTCCCAACCAAGCATTAGAAATTATTATTCCTAGTTTTCCATTTTCATTAAGCAATGACCACAATTTAAACGGTATGTAATAAGCTAAATCTGCCCTTTGGTCTAATTTATAATCATTGCCAATATTATTTCCAATAAAATTATTAATTAATCTTATTGTCTCGTTATATTCAGGTATATCTTGTCCTTTTACAAAAGGCAAATTTGAAACTATATAATCAAATACAGGAAGAGATTTGTGAACTTCATTGCCATTATTTGGATCAAAAAATAAAATATCTTTTCCAATACTTAAATTAGCAACATCATCTTGAAAAACATTGATAATTTCTGATTTTTCGTTTGGATCGAATAAAGAAATTGTTGCTAACTGCAATGGAAATGCAATTTTATCACTTGCCCAAATTTTATTTTGAATAGAGTTTTTATCAACACTATATTCTTGTTTTAACTTAAGAGCTTCTTTTGCAATAGTACCGGTCCCACAACAAGGATCCAAAATTCTTAAATTTTTATTTTCAATTGTTAAGTTAACTAGAAGACGAGCTAAATTTACAGGCGTTGTGTACTGTCCATATAATTTTCTATGTTTAATTGATATAAGTCTTTCAAAAATTTCATGCCAATCGGCAAAATCAATATCTTGAAGATGTGAATCAATCAAAAAAGCATTAAGATTTTTTAAATCTCTCCAAATCAAATCTGGCATGATATTATTTGCCATTTGCTTTTTAAAAACATTATAAAAATCACAGTTATGTGAAATCTCTTCAATTATTTGAAGAGCTTCATCTGTATTTATTTCTTTGACAATATTTTCAATCACTCTCGCCTGATTAAAATAGCGTTTCAACAAATTTGCAAAAATAAATTTATTTATCCATGATAAAATATTTATTTCAGCTAATATCTCTAGTTTGTTACTATTTTGTGGATATTCATGTTCAATAGTTTTCCACCAAAGATTAATTTCATCTTGAAATTGTGCATTTTCTGCAACACAAGTAGAATATTTATCAACTAGAAGATATTTATTTTTAAAAATAAAATTAATAATATCATCAGAAGTCAATGATTCTGATATCTTAGTCGTACAAACAGTCCCATTTATAATAAATTCGTTTAAATCTATTACGATGTTTTTTAATAGTTCTACCCAAAGTTTTCTATTATTTTGCACATCTGCTCTGGTTTCTAATACTTGTGATAATTCCCATTCTTTTTCTATTTTTAAATTTTCATCTTCAATGACATAAAGCTTAGCATAATTAACATTCCACAGGAGAAAACTGTTTAATTTTAATAATTTTGCCTTAGTAAATGCATTTTTGATAAATTCTTCATCATTAATATCTGTATCTGGCATTTTTAATTCCCAGCCTAACAATATTTTGGCTGATTGCGAATCTCCAAACAGCAGAACATCGGGAAACATTGTATTATGTGCAGATTTTAAACTATTTTCCCCACCAGCACGTTTTATTACAAACTCCTTGTCCGCAATAAATTCATTAATGCAGGAAATCAAATCAATTCCCCAACTTCTTTCATTTATATTAACTACTGACATAACGCAAATTCTTTATTCTTTTTATTATCCATTATTACATTGTTTTTAAAATAGCTGTATGGATATAAACCCATACTATCATAAGCTGCAATAATACGTTCATGGGCAAGCCTAATATAATCAATCTTTTTCTGTTTAAATAATTCAGTATTAATATTTCGTTCAATACCTATAAAATTTCTTTTTTCTAATATTGCGGAGATTAAAAAACTTCCACTACCAAAAGCATTGTCAAGAACTATATCTCCTTCATTAGTATATGTCTTAATTAAGTATCGCCCTAAAGCAACAGGTTTTTGTGTAGGATGAAAAACTTCTCCTTCACTTTCTGCAGTTTTAAAATAAATAATATCTGTGGGATAGCGCATCCCATCACTTTTTACATGTACAGGATTAAAGTCTCCATAACTTCCAGTTAATTGCGATTTTCGTACACCTTTGTCATAAGGTTCACCTTGTATCATTTGTGGATGATATGATGGTTGATTTTTATAAAAGATACAAATATCTTCATATTTTCTTAAAGGTTGTTTTTTGGCATTTAGGAAATTTGTAGATTTAGATTTTTCCCAAATAATTTTATATTTAAAATATTGTTCATTACTTAACATTAACTTTGCTGTAAATATACCTTGAGAAGTTAATGCAATAACACCATTATCTTTTATTATCCTATTATATTCTGACCATAGTTTATTTAATGGAATAACACTATCCCACTTGTTTTGTGTAGTTCCATATGGCAAATCACATAAAATCATGTCAACTGATTTATCTGGAATTTGTGGAAGTATATTTAAACAATCATCTTCAAAAATTCTATTTACAAAATTATCTATTTCTAACTTTCCCATAATGTAAATAATATAATAAAAATGAATATTAGGGTAGTTAATTAATATATCTTTAAAATTCGATTTAAACTCTATTTAAATGCTATTTGTAATTTATTATATACTCTTTTGAAGTATGTTCTATATGCATTTCATATATAGGGATGTTATTTTTATTGGCAAAATCCTTGAAAAACTCTCTGTTTCCAGCTGGCATATTTGCTCCTAAATATATTCCAGTTGGTTTTCTTATTATTGCAGGCATATTATTGCATAAGGATATAATTCTCCATTCCTTTTCATACTCCCAGTCTACAGATTTATGTAATAATATTTTATAAATTGCTAATTCATCATCTTTAGGTATAAATATATCTGATGAGAAGTTGCATAAATACTTTTGAGCCCAATATGCAGAAATAAAATCCTTTGCATTAAATCTTTCATTTGAATAGATAACTGGAAATAGCAATTCATAATGTTCATTATTACATTTTGTAGAACAAAAAGTACAAGGGGAATTATAGTCTTGAAAATTATATTCAAGAACAAAACCTTTATGGGAATCAGCATAATGAGCCCACATTGTAGGAGATGTAGGTATTTCTGAAAAACAGGCAATGTTTGGATAAGTTTTTAAGAAATTAACTGCATCTAAAATTCCATATTTCATTTGAGCTTCAATTTTAGGCATTGCAATTCTAATACTATTTTTATAGTTATATGCAGGTTCATTTAATAATGCTTTTAGTAATTTCTTGTTTGTTTTAGATAATTTGTTTAAAATTATTGGATTTAATTCTAACCATTTTGAAAAATTTCTTCTACATCTTGGATCTTTAATTTCATTTAAAATAACTGCTGTATTAACATATATAAGACTATCAAAGGGATCATTAAAATAACAAGGTTTAGAAGTGGTTATCAAGTTTTTATATAGAGCATCTATTGAATTACTATCAAATTTTCGGTATCTATATAATTTTTCAGGTTTTAAATTTTGGACGCTTTCTGAAAATACTTTTATTTTGTTGTCTTTAACATCTTTATCTTCATAATTTCTTATAAAAGTATTATCTAGAATTTCTTTAAATTTATCTCTTACGTTTACTAATTCTGTCATAACACAATTAATTATAATACATTTTTCCAATATTGTTTCTCTTTCGACACAATTTATTGATATTAAATCCTTTCAGAGCGATAGATGTTGAAAAGAAAGGATTTACAATATGGATTTAGCATTTGGAACAAAGATTTTAAACCACAAGACAGGTGAAATCGGATTATTAATTAAAACTTGGAAAAACAAGTTTGCCGATGCAGAAATTGATTATGCAACTTGTGTCGATAAGCACGGCAAACGCTACAATATCAAACTTGATGAGATTTTACCGTTGGAGGAAACTGATGATTTTGAAAAATAAATTAACAAGAGAAACCATAGAAATAACTTATCCTGAATTTAGAAAAAAGTTTGTAAAAGAGATAAGTACAGCTTTTGAAAGTTATCGAAGAACACAACTAAATAAATATTCTTATAACTTCAAAGATGATAATTCAATGGAATACAACTTTTATTTTCAACTACAGTGGAATTTTAATCATTTTGGGAATTCTGTCTGGTATATAGAAAGGCTGTGAGGGAATAATGAAAAAATATTACTTAGAAGATAAAGAATTTCAATTTCTGTACGCTAAAAGCAAAAGAATTTACC
>CALXLP010000049.1 GCA_944389225.1 uncultured Clostridia bacterium
AAAAAGTTGCTTTCAATAAAAACTATGCATAATCTTTATTTAGCCTTAAGCCATAGCTGCATTTAATTTTTTTGATAAATTAGATTTTTTTCTAGCTGCAGTGTTTTTTACAATAACACCTTTTGTACAAGCTTGATCTATTTTTTTAGTTGCTTCAGAAAATAGAACTTTAGCTTCTTCTATATTTCCAGCTTCAATAGCTTCTTCAAATTTTCTAACAGCTGATTTATATCCAGATTTTATCATATTATTTCTTAAAGTTTTTTTCTCAATTACTTTAACTCTTTTCTTAGCTGATTTAATATTTGGCATCTATAAGCACCTCCTCTTAGTCAATTATTCATTATAACATCTGATATTCTAACACATTTTTTTACGAAATGCAAGTGAATTTTATAATTTATTATTGTATTATAAAAAAACTTATGATATATTTTTATATAGAGAACAAAAATAAAATCTATGGGTCTGTCCCTTTCGTTCAATTTTTGAACGATTTGACACGTCCCTATTGTTCAAAAAAGGAGGAATGAAAATGATAGCCATTGGTTGTGATCATGGAGGATTTAAACTAAAAGAGGAAATAAAGAAATACTTAGATGAGAAAGATATAAAATATATAGATTGTGGATGTATGAGTGAAGAAAGAGTAGATTATCCAAATATTGCAAAAGAAGTTGCACTTGCTGTTCAAAAAGGAAAAGCAGAAAAAGGGATATTAATTTGTCGTTCTGGACTAGGAATGAGTATTGTTGCAAATAAATTTAAAGGAATCAGAAGTACACCATGTTATAATGAAGAAACAGCAAAATTTTCAAGATTGCATAATGATAGCAATGTATTAGCATTAGGTGCAGATTATGTAACTGTAAATGAAGCTATATGCATATTAAGAATGTGGCTTGCAACCGAGTTTGAAGGTGGAAGACATATGGAAAGAATCAAAATTATTGAAGAAATTGAAAATGAAAATATGAAATAATATGGAGGAATGAATATGTGGGGAGATATTGCAATTGCATTTTTGCTTGCATTTATCGTAACATTTATGGCAACACCCTATACTATAAGAATTGCACATAAAGTAGGTGCTGTGGATGTTCCGAGAGATCAAAGAAGGATGCATAAAAAGGCAATGCCCAAATTTGGTGGACCAGCAGTCATATTAGGTTTCTTAGTTTCTGTCATTTATCTATTAATTGTTATGAGCATAGAAAATTCAATTAACCTATTTCGGAATAGAACGATATGGGGAAAAACTATTGGGAATGTTTTTTGGAATATTGATTATTTCGGTTGTATGTATCATTGATGATATAAAGACAATAAAACCAATAACAAAATTGATAGGACAAGTATTGGCAGCAATTGTAGCAGTAGCATTTGGTGTAAGAATAGAAGATATTACATTGCCATTTTTGAATACAATAGAAATGCAAGAAATGTTTTCTATTATTATAACGGTTATTTGGATTGTAGGAGTAACCAATGCCATCAATTTGATAGATGGATTAGATGGACTATCTTCAGGAATTTCTGTTATATCTGCCATTTCATTATTAATTATATTTGTATTAAATGATTCACCAATGGTAGCAATATTACTAGTAACAGCGCTTGCAGGGGCATTGGTTGGATTTTTACCATTTAATTTTGCTCCAGCCAAAACATTTATAGGAGATACAGGTTCAAACTTTTTAGGATTTTCTCTATCTATTATTTCTATTTTAGGAGTAGCGAAAACCTATACAGCAGCTGTTATTGTATTACCATTAATTGTTTTAGGATTACCACTATTTGATACATTTTGGGCAATTATTAGAAGATTAATAAAAGGAAAATCTATTAAAGCTATATTTAAAGCAGATAAAGGACATTTGCATCATAGAATTGTGGCAAAAGGATTTAGCCAAAAACAAGCGGTTCTAATATTATATGGAATTAGTGCAACATTTGGAATATTTGCGGTAATTATGTTAGAAAGTGGAATATGGAAAGCACTATCATTCTTACTTATGGTAATTGTAGCGATTAGTTTAGGATACAGGAATTTTAAAACAGAAAAAACAGATAACCAGAGATATGAATGTATAGAATGTAAATATATATATAATCCTAAGTTTGGAAATGAAAAAGCAGGAATACCACCAGGAACACCTTTTGAAGATTTACCAGATGATTGGGTTTGTCCAGTTTGTGGAGAAGGAAAAGACATGTTTGAAATACATCAATAAAAGAGCAGTTGAAAAGCTACTGCTCTTTTTGTTGTATATAATAACTTGAAAAAAGTAAATATTTATGTTATAAATAAATGAAAACAAAATTTACAAAGAAATGAGGGAAAGACTAAATGTCAGATAAAATAATCAAGTTTTTAGCACATGGAGGAAGAGTTTCAGTAGTATGTGCCAATACAACTGAAATGGTAGAAGAAGCAAGAAAAATACATGATATGAGTCCAGTTGTAACTGCTGCATTTGGAAGACTATTAACAATAACAGCTATCATGGCAACAGAAATGAAAGGAAGTAAAGATAAATTAACGATTCAATTAAAAGGAAATGGACCAATTGGTGTTATGATTGCAACAGCAAATAATAAACCAATTGTAAAAGGATATGCGACAAATCCAGTTGTAGAATTACCATTAAATGAAGATGGAAAATTAGATGTTAGTGGAGCAGTAGGATATGAGGGATATATTAATGTAGTAAAAGATATTGGATTAAAAGATCCATATATTGGAATATCTCCACTAGTATCAGGTGAGATTGCAGAAGATTTTGCAAATTATTTTGTAAATTCAGAGCAAAGAAATTCAGCAGTAGCACTAGGTGTGCTAGTAGATAAAAATGGTGTGAGAGCAAGTGGCGGATATTTAATTAATCCAATGCCAGATGCAACAGAGGAAGATATATCAAAAGTAGAACAATCCATTTTTAAAGCAGGTGCTATGTCAAAAATGTTGGATCAAAACTTAACATTAGAGGAAATTGCTAAGAGAATAACAGGAGATGACAATGTAGAAATTATAGAAGATAGTATTGTACCAGAATTTAAATGTGATTGTTCAAAAGAACATATGCAAGATGCTTTAATGACAATTGGTAAAGAAGAATTACAAGATATTATTGAAAAGGAAGGAAAAGCAGAATTGGTTTGTCATTTCTGTAATAAGAAATACCAATTTGATAAACAAGAATTAGAAAATATTTTAAAAAATATAGAAAAAAGTGAAACCAAATAGCAAAAAATGGTAAAGAATAGATGAAGGAATCTTCTATTCTTTTTTGTTACATAAAAGAAAGATTTTATAAAAACTTAATAATCTTTTAAGATATCTAATTATTGACAAATTCCGTAAATGAAAATATAATAGATAGGATAATAAAAGATAAAAAGGAGAAATGAAAAATGGAAAAAGAGATCGTTATATTTGGACATAAAAATCCAGACACAGATTCAATTTGTTCTAGTATTGTAATGGCTGATTTAGAAAATAAATTGGGAAATCATTGCATACCAACAAGAATAGGAAAAGTTAACAAAGAAACACAATTTGTATTAGATTATTTAAAATTAGAAGCACCAAAAATGATAGATAAGGCTGAAGATGGACAAGAAGTTATATTAGTAGATCACAATGAAGCAACACAATCAATAGATAATATAGAAAATGCAAAAATAGTAAAAGTAATTGACCATCACACAATGAATTTTAAAGCACCATATCAATTATATTACAGAACAGAACCTGTTGGATGTACAGCAACAGTATTATATAAATTATATAAAGAAAATAATATAGAAATGACAAAAGAAATAGCAATATTATGTTTAAGTGCTATTATATCTGATACATTATTATTCAAATCACCTACATGTACAGAAGATGATGTTAAAGCAGCAAATGCATTACAAAAAATAGCAAATATTGATATGCAAGAATATGGATTAGAAATGTTAAAAGCAGGAACAGATTTAGGAGATTTTTCAGAAGAAGAATTAGTAAATTTAGATGCAAAAGCATTTGAAAAAGGAAATACAAAATTTGTAATAGCACAAGTAAATACAGTAAGTATTGAAGATGTTTTAAAAAGACAGAAAGACTTAGAAAGTGCTATTAATAGTGAAATAGAAAAAAGAGGAATCCAATTATTTGTATTTGCTATTACAGATATCTTAAATAGCAATTCAGAAATCATTGCTTTAGGAAATAGAACAGATGCAATAGAAAAAGCATTTGATGTAAAACTAGAAAATCATAGAGCTTTTTTACCAGGTGTTGTTTCAAGAAAGAAACAATTATTACCTGATATAGATAAAAATATGTAAAGAAAACATTAAATGATAAACTTAAAATCCTATAATTGGGAGGAGCCAAATGTGCAACATAACAATTATAATACCAATATATAATGCAGAAAAATATTTAAAAGAATTATTAGAATCCATTGTTCATCAGACAATGGATTTTAGGACTATACAAGTTATTATGGTAGATGATCATTCAAAAGATAATTCTACCAAAATTATGGATGAATATGCAAATAAATATGATAATTTTATTAGTATAAAACTAGAAAAAAATCATAAGGTTGCAGGAACATCTAGAAATGAAGGATTAAAAAGAGCAGAAGGAAAATATATCATGTTTGCAGATTCAGATGACTTTTTTACGGAAGATGCCTGTGAAATTATGTTTAATACCATAGAAAAGAAAAAAGCAGATTTCATTACTGCAAATTACGTAAATGCTGATTTTGATGGAACAATTTGGGAAAAACCAATATTTGATCAAGAAAAATACAAAGATTTTAAATTAAGTATTACAGATTATACAAAATCTTTCTTTATATTAAACTCATCAGCTTGTAATAAAATTTTTAGAAGATCTTTTATAGAAGAAAATAATATACAGTTTTTAGAAGAAGTACCAGCAGAAGATGCATATTTTACAACTTCATGCTTTATAAAATCCACAAAAGTATATTATATAAATAAAATTGTGTATTGTTATAGACAAAGAAATGAAGGAAATAGAAGAAAAAAATCTGTATCTTTTAATTGTTCAAGAGATTATTTTTCAAGAATTAATAAAGCATATAAAATTATCTATGAAAATTTTAAAAATAGTGGACATATTGGCTTTTATCGATATACTTATGCGAAAAATATGGCATATATGTTATACAAATTTATTGATTCAAATTTACTTACATATGAACAAAGAGTGGATATATTAAAAGAAATGAGATGGTTTTATGAATTAAGTATAACTTTAAAAGTACCTGCGGCACAAATGTCATTAAGAATGGTAATTGATAAAATTTTAAAAGAAGATTATGAAGAAGCAATAAATTATTGCAAAATTATTGCTGAGATTAGACTTCATTTACCAAAAGAAATTAGGGAAAATATGTCAAGACCAGATGCTAAAATGTATAAAGAAATATCTAAATATGATGATGAATTTAGAGAGGAAAAGATTGATGTTTAAATTAAAATTTGCAAAGATGTATGATAATAAAATTTTTGGAAAATATAATTTAAAACCAGTGGCAGAGGATTATTATGTAGCAAAAGAAGATATGTTTTGTGTAGCTGATGGTGTTACAAGAGATTCTATAAAAGGAGAAGCAGTATCATATCCTAAAAATGAAGAAGAAGCAAGGGAATGGGTAAAAACATATCCTAATCCAAGTGGAGCATATGAATCTGCTAAAATATGTGCAAATCAATTTGTGAAGTATTTACAAGAAAGTGATTTGCAAAATATATCTAGAGAAACAATTTTAGAGATTGTAAAAAGGGTAAATAAAGATATTTCTGAAATAAATCAGAATAGAGAAATTGATTATCTAGCCAATGACTATTATGGTTGTGTAGCAGTAGGAGGATATATTTCTTCTAATATGTTATATTGTTTTTCAATAGGAGATTCACACATTATGGCATTAGATGAAAATGGTAATATTCAATTTGAAACTATTAACAATCATAAACCTTTTGAAAATTATTTAGAAAATGTATATAGTAAACAAAATCAGTATGATTGGAACAATCCAAAAGATAGAATAATGGTAAGAAGAGATTATAGAAATAAACCAGAAATGAAATATCAAGGAAAAGATATATCTTTTGGTGTATTAACAGGAGAAAAAGAGGCAGAATATTATATAGATACATATGCAATTGATTTAACCAATATTAAATATATATGTGCTTATTCAGATGGATGTGAACCATATTTTAGAGAAAAAAGTATCATCAATAATATACTAAAAGAACCAGAAATAATTGAGAGAGAAGGAAAAGAGAGAACATTAATTATATATGAAAGATAGGAGAATATAATGAAAAAAGAAATTGTATTGATTACAGGAGGAGATGGCAATATTGCCCAAGAAATTGTAAAAAAATATTTAGAAAATGAAAGTGTAGTTATTGCGACAGACATCCATGAAAATACATCTAATAGTGAATTTTTAAAAAATGAAAATTATGAATATTATCAAGCAGATGTGACCAATATAGAAGATTTAAAGAATGTATATAATAAAATACAAGAAAAATATGGAAGGATAACCCATTTAATTAGTGCAGCAGGAAGACCAATGCCAACAGAAATAGATGGAATACAATCTGTAACATTTGAAGAAATAGAAAAATCTGTAAATTTAAATTTAACAAGTCATATTTATATAGTAAAAATATTTTTAGACTTATTGGAAAACGAAAAGAAGAATAATAAAACAATCACATTAATATCTTCTGTAAATGCATTAAAAACATTTAATTTACCAGTATATAGTGCTGCTAAATCAGGAATATATGGGATTATGAAAGCTTTGACAAAAGAATTAGGGAGAAAAAACATTAGAATCAATGTTATTTCTCCAGGGACAGTACCATCTAAAGAAGAATTAGAAAGTAATGGTAACTTTTATAATTACCGATATAAAGATATGCTTGCATTAAATGAATTTACCAAACAAAGTGATATAGCAGATGCTGTATATGCTTTGACCAATATTACAAAAGCAATTACTGGACAAAATATAGTGGTAGATTCTGGTCAAATTTCATAAGGAATCATACAGGCAGGATTATCAATATGATAACTATTATTATATTGAAGTAATCCTGTTTTTTGGTTTCTATTAAAAATAGAAATATTTCCTGAGTTTTGGTTGACACAAAGTAAATAATTTTCAAGAATATCAAACTGAATATCTCTAGGTGTTTTTCCAAAACAAGAAATTGTCTGAATTAAATTTAGTTCAGGAGTGGTTGAAAATACATAAATACAATCCTTTCCTCTAATGCTTATATAAATAAATTTTCCGTCTTGACTAATTCTAATTCCACATCCAGTATCATTTTCTCTTCTATCATTTCCAAGAATAGAAATAGAATGTACAAAATGAAAACCAGTATTTTTTGAAAATGTAAAATGATATAGTTCACAAGAATCCTCAGTTATGACATATATATGGTTTTGATGAATACCTAAATGCCTAGGAGAAGTACCATTTGGAAAAGCATAATAGCTTAATTCTTTTAATTCTAATGTTTGATTTTTAAATATTATTTGATAAGCATATATTTTGTTATCACCTAAATCACTAACAAATAATATGTTTTTGTCTTCTGAAAATGCAAGATGATGGATACGAGAATGAGAAGTATATGGTCTATGATAAATGGAAGAAATAATATTGCCGTTTTTATCTAATGAAAAAACATCAAGTGTGCCATCTCCATAATTAGCAATATAGAGTAAGTTTCGTATATCATCTAATAGGATAAAACAAGGACCTTTTCCTGAAATAGGAAAAGCATACTGATTTGAAAGAGTAGATGTCATAGAAATTAAAGCACCATCTTTATAAATGTCTCTTTCAGAATATTCTATAATTCCATAAATATGGTTAGAAGAATAAGAAAGATATGAGCAATTCTCAAATGTATCAGATGTATTTAATAAAGAAAGAGAACCATCACGAAATTGCAAAGTATAAATTCCATTTTGAGAATATGTTCCAATAAGCATGTTTTGCATCATAAAACCTCCAATAATAAAGGATTGTTATAAATACTATAATAAAACATAGAAGAAAAATCAATCATCTTTTAAAAATTTGTAAATGGAAAAGAAAAACAATTCATTTAAATATGAAATAAAAAGATTACGGTTAGTATTTTCAAGAATTTGAATCTAAACTGTAGCAGAAAAAGTAAAAAGATTTGCTTGTTTTTTAGGTAAAAATAGTATATAGTATAAAAGTAAAAATGTTTGAAAAATAAATATATAAATAGAAACATAAGTAAAAATAAACATAACAAAGAGGAGATATACATGTATTTAAAAAGATTAGAATTACAAGGATTTAAGTCATTTGCAGATAAAACTGTATTAGAATTTATGCCAGGAATTACAAGTGTCATAGGACCAAATGGTTCTGGAAAAAGTAATATATCAGATGCTATTAGATGGGTACTTGGAGAACAAAGTATGAAATCATTAAGAGGTTCTAAGTCACTAGATATCATCTTTGCAGGTACACAAAATAGAAAATCATTAGGGTTTGCAGAAGCATCATTGGTGTTTGATAATACAGATGGAACATTGCCTATTGAATATACAGAAGTAACCGTTACAAGAAAAATATATAGAAGTGGAGAAACAGGTTATTATATCAATAAAGTACCATGTAGATTAAAAGATGTATTAGAACTATTTATGGATACAGGTATTGGAAAAGATGGTTATTCTATTATAGGACAAGGAAAAATAGATGAAATTTTAAGTAATAAATCAGAAGACAGAAGACATATTTTTGAAGAAGCAGCAGGAATTGTAAAATATAGAGT
>CALXLP010000050.1 GCA_944389225.1 uncultured Clostridia bacterium
TTTTTTATTGTTCTGCATTTAATTTTTCTAATACATCTTCTACATCGATTCCATGAACATCACATGCTTCTTCAAGTGTTTCCATTTGAGATGCAGGACAACCTATACAATGCATTCCAACATTTAATAATATTTCTGCTTTTTCTGGAGCTGCTTCTAACAATTCTCCTATTCTTGTATCTTTATTAAATTTCATTGTTTTTCCTCCCTTTTTATATGCTAATATAAATTAAATTTTTATTACAAAAAATTGTACATATAAATTTTATCACAAATTTTACAAAAAGTATAGACAAATCATTAAAAATATTATATTATGGAAAAAATTGTAAGGTGGTGATTATATTTTTACACTCTTAGATTTATTTTTTATCTCTTTTATTATTCATCTTTTTATCACTTTATATTCAATTTATACATTTTTTGATATTAAAATTTTTCATAATCAACAAGGTTCCAAATTAAGATTAAAACAAAAATTCATAGAAAGAGGAGGTTCTTAGTTTATTAAATGTTTTTTATTTCTACGATTTTTAAAAGTATTTCTTATTTTATTTTTTACTACATTTTTTATTATTTTACACTATCATTTCTTTTATTCCATTTATACTGCTGAAGAAGTAATTATTCCTTATGGGTTAAAACCATTTGATATTTGTTCAAAAAATCCAATTCTATGGAAATATATAAAAATAATACATATTAGTAGTTTTTCGTTTTCAATGATAATCATAACAAATTTTTTCTTTTCTAAATTATTTAAAAAATTTTTTAAATCAGAAAAGAATAAGCCAAAGAATTTAAATACAAACTCTATGTTACCCTCAAAACAAAAAAAGATATCTAATACCTCTAATAGCCTACAATTATTCATTGGAGTTGACGAAAATACAAAATCAAATATATATATTCCTGAAAGTGGACTTTATCAGAACTTTTTAATTACTGGCACCATTGGTTCTGGAAAAACTTCTTCTGCTATGTATCCTTTTACAGAGCAATTTCTTAAATTTAATAGTAATCACCCTAATAAAAAAATTGCAATGCTGATTCTGGATGTAAAAGGAAATTACTATGCACAAGTAAAACATTTCTGTAAAACTTATAATCTAGTTTCTGATTTAATTGTACTCGAATTAAACTCTCATATTCATTATAATCCCTTACATAAACCACATTTAAAACCTCAAGTATTAGCAAATCGTTTAAAAACTATTCTTTTATTGTTTTCAGAAAACAATTCAGAATCCTATTGGTTAGATAAAGCAGAGCAGTTTTTAAGTGAATGTATCAAATTATGTCGTTTTTATAATCAAGGATATGTTACATTTTTAGAACTTCATAAATTAGTAACCATTCCAACATATTATAAAGAAAAAATCCCTATTTTAAAGGAATTATTTATTAATGGAAAATTAAAAGAACAGGAAATTTATGAATTAAATGCTTGTTTAGACTTTTTTCAAAAAGAATTTGAATCTTTGGACCAACGAACAAAAGCAATCCTCATTTCCGAAATTACCCGAATTACAAACACCTTTGTCTCTGATTATGATGTCATGTCTTGTTTTTGTTCCCCTAAAGAAAAACTTACTTTTACTGGTTTTGAGGAAGTTATAAAAACAGGAAAAATTGTCGTATTAAATATGAATATTTCTGAATATGCGAATCTTTCTAAAATCATTGCTACTTATTTAAAACTTGACTTTCAAACAGAAATATTAACAAATTTATCTAATAATAGCATTTATCCTACAGCTTTTATCTGTGATGAATATGATAAATATGCCAGTAAAACAGATGCTGAATTCTTTTCTTTAAGTCGAGAAGCAAAATGTATTAATATTGTTAGTACACAAAGTTACTCTTCTTTAAAAAATACTTTAAAAGATGATTCTTTTGTAAAAGTGATTGTTCAAAATCTAATCAATAAAATTTGGTTTCGTACTGATGATATTTTTACAATTGAAGAAGCCCAAAAACAATTAGGAAAAGAAGAGAAAACAAGAATTTCAAAAAGTATTTCTGAAAATGCTAAAGAAACCAATTTTAGCTATATTTCCAATACTTTGAACTCTGAAAATTCAAATATTTCTGAATCTATTAGTACATATATTCAAAATGATTATATCTATGAATCTAATTATTTTACACAAAAATTGGAAACTTTTCACGCCTTATGTTTTTTATCTGATGGTAATAAAATATATCCCCCTTGCAAAATACAAATGATTCCCTATTTTAAAAATTGAAAGGAGTTTTTACAATGAAAAGAAAAAACATAATCCCAAAAAATAATATAAAAACAAAACCACTTTATTTTTTATACATCAGTATGATATTTCTCATTTTATTATTTTGGATTCCTTCTGTTTCTTTTGCCCTAGGAGATCCTAAATTAATTAGTACTATTAATTCTGCTTTTAAAGATATTGAAAGTTGGATTTTAAAAATTGCAACACCTGCTGCTGCCGTAGCTGTTGGCACTGGTGTATTTATGAAAAAATTTAGTTTTGGCGATGAAGAAAAAATACGAACTGGAAAAAAATTAATAAAAGGTTCCTTGTTTTCATATGCTTTTATACTTGCCATTGATTTAATTTTATCTGCTATACAATCTTTAGTAGGATAGGAGGTTAGATGGAACAATCTGAAAATGTTACTCAAGTCATTATTGACACCATTAATACGATTTTTGAAAATCTTTTTAGTTCTATTGATAATAATTTATATAGTTTGTTAGATGACCTTACCTTCATCAATTCTGATATTTTATCAGACAAATATTTTCAGAATATATTAGGTACATCAAGCTCTAATGGTATTTTATTAATTGCTAATAGCTTATTATTTGCTTTCATTTTATATTACAGTATTAAATATTTATTATCACATTTAACTTATGATCGAATTGATAAACCTTCTAGTTTTTTTATAAAAATGCTTCTTTATGCTATCTGCATGAATTCTTCTTTCTTTATTATAGAAATATTTATTGATTTAATATCTAATACTTCTTTATTTATTCGTAGCATCGGAGAAGATTTATTTCAAAAAAGTATTTGTTTTTCGTCTTTAATTACAAATATAAATACGAATATTTCTGTTGATACATCTTCATTAAATATCTTTTCAATCGATGGTTTAATAAAAAGCATTTTGTCTATTTCTTTATTAAATCTGGTATTCACATATTCTCTCAGATATATTTTAGTAAAAGTTTTTGTACTTTTAACTCCCTTTGCTTTTTTATCTTTAATTCTTTCAAATACTAGTTGGTTTTTCAAAGCTTGGCTTAAAAATTTATTTTCTCTTCTCTTTATTCAAATTATTGTATCTATTATTTTATTACTAATGTTTTCTGTTGATTTTTCAAATACAGATTTGTTTAGTAAATTTATTTATGTTGGTGGTATGTATGGTTTAATTAGAGCTAATTCTCTTGTGCGCGATTTTATCGGTGGTGTTTCCACAACTGTTGCACAATCTGTGAAAAGTTTTACAAATTTAAAATAAAAAATGGAATTGGAGGTTTTATGAAATTTATTTTTCCACAAAATTATATTTTTAAAAATAAAATATTTGGATTTATCGATTATTCTGTAGCCATTATCAATATTGTTTGGGCTATTATAATTGGTGGATTGCTACATATATGTATACAAGATATCAATATAAAAGTAATTATTTTTATTCTACTTTGTTTTCCTGTACTTCTACTTAGTATTTCTGGCATTCATGGGGAAAATATTATCTATGTATTTATCTATATTTTTAAATTTTTTATCAAACAAAAATTATTTTTTTACTCTAAAACAAACAGATATAGGTAGTTGCCGTTTTTCGGTTTGAAATTTAGAAATTTTTCCTTGAATTTTTTGTCTAAAAAAGATATAATTTGTATTACCAAATCTTGAGATTTTTATATGATTAATAAATATACATTTAATTTGCTCTTAGAAAGGATTGATATCGAAAATGAAATTAGAACAAAATGATAAAACACTTTTATTTTCTGAAACAACAATACCAGATATATTTTTTTCAGATTATTTATCTCAAATACCAGGAGATTATTTAAAAATTTATTTATATATAGTATTTCTTTCAAAATATAACAAAGATATTAAATTAAATGACTTGTCTAAAAAATTAAACATACCTTTAAAATCTATTAGTGAAGGGTTAAAATTTTTGGAAGAAAATAAATTACTTACAAAAAAATCAACTGGATATATTATTGTGGATTTACAAGAAGCAACACTTCATGAATTATATACGCCAAATTTAACAGTTTCAAAAGAAAAAGTTGCACAAACTGCTAAAAATCAATCAAGAGCAAAAGCCATTGAACATATTAATAATATGTATTTCCAAGGAATTATGAGTCCTTCTTGGTATAATGATATTGATATTTGGTTTAGAAAATATAACTTTGATGAACAAGTTATGATTGCCCTTTTCGATTATTGCTATAATAGAAGTGCTATGCATAGAAATTATGTACAAACTGTTGCGGAAGCTTGGGCTGCAAATAAAATAAAAACATGGAATGATTTAGATGTTTATTATGCAAAACAAGAAAAGTTAAATACTATGAAAAAATCTATTTCTAAAAAACTTGGTAAACATGGAAACTTAACCCAATATGAAGAAGCCTATATTGAAAATTGGGTATTAAATTATGGATATGATATGGATATTATTGAAATTGCCTTAAAACGTACAACATTAAAGCAATCTCCAACATTTGAGTATATTAATACAATTATTACAGATTGGCATGACAGAAATCTAAAAACACCTTCTGAAGTGAATGCATTTATTGAACAAAGGAAAAAACTTAATAAAGATAAGAAAAATTTAAAAAATCAAGTAGAAAAAGTAAATTACGAACAAAGAAAATACGAAAACTTAGACTTTTTATATGCAAATCAAATGAATAAGGAGGATAAAATTGGCTAATGAAATTTTAAATGCTTTATTAAAAGAATATGAACAAAAAAAGGTAAGAGCAGAAATTGCTGCAGATGAAAGAAAAGAAGCATTATACAAAAAAATCCCAAGATTACAAACACTTGAAAATGAAATCAATACTAGTGCTCTTGCAACTGCTAGGAATATTTTGAATAAAAAATCATCTGATTTATCTTCACTTTCAGACAGAATCCATTCTTTAAAAACAGAAAAAGAAGATATCTTGAAAAAAAATCATATTGATCCAAATTATCTAAAGCCACATTATGAATGTCCTATATGTAAAGATACAGGATATATTCAAAAAGATAATTATCAAACAGAAATGTGTTCTTGCTTAAAACAAAAACTTTTAGATATTTCTTTTAATAAATCCAATATGTCTAATCTAGATAAAGAAAACTTTTCTACTTTTAATGAATTACTTTTTTCAAATGAGGCCAATCCTGAAAAATATAGATTTGCAATTTCCCCTAGGGAAAATATGATAAAAATCAAAGAGAAATCTATAGAATTTGTCCAAAATTTTGATAATCCAGATTATAAGAATTTATTATTTTCAGGAAATACTGGACTTGGAAAAACATTTCTGTCTAATTGTATTGCAAATGAAGTATTAAAATTAGGAAAAACTGTATTATACCAAACAGCTCCAGTCTTATTAGAAAATATTATTGATTATAAATTAAATAAACAAAAAGCAAATTTAGAAGATATTAATAAATCTGTATTAGAAACGGATTTATTGATTATAGATGACTTAGGAACAGAAAGTTTAAATAGTATGAAATTAAGTGAATTATTTACAATTATTAATACGAGAATCCTAAATTTAAATCATAAAATTACAAAAACGATTATTTCTACAAATTTAAATATTAATGAAATTTTCAGTAAGTATGAAGAAAGAATTGGTTCTAGAATTGCTGGATATTATGATATTTATTGTTTCTTTGGAGATGATATTCGTTTTAAAAAGAGATAACCATCAAGTGTACACACTTGATGGTTATCTCTTTTTTTATAGAGGTCTTAATGTTTTCGAGTTTATCCAATCCCCTTTCTGATATCCCCTATCTTTCGTGGTTATCGGAGCCACTCTCTGTCCTTTGTCTCCATAAAAAGTCAATTCCACACGCCCCTTATTTAAAGTCCGTACCGCCTTAATTTGTAATTTCTTCATACTCTTACCTCCTGGTATTATTTTTTCATAAATCATATTAACATAGATAGAAATCGTATGCAAGAAAAAATAAATTAATTTCATAAATTATTCAATTTTCATATTTTTCCTAGTAAAAATCCCTTTAAGAACAATTCTTAAAGGGATTTCTTGTCACATATAACACAAAGATTCTTGTTTCTATGCATTTTCTACATCATTAATTTCTGGTGCTAATATTTCCATACTTACAACTTTTCCACCATCACTTGTTCTCATTAATGTAACACCTTGTGTTGATCTACCTAAGACACTAATATCTTTTACATTAATTCTAATAATGGTTCCAGTATCTGTAATTAACATGACATCATCTTCCTCAGATGCAATTCTAACACCAACTAGTTTTCCTGTTTTTGGTGTAATTTTATAGGTAATGACACCTTTTCCACCTCTATTTTGCACTCTATATTCATCTAGTTCTGTTCTCTTTCCAAATCCGTTTTCTGTAATTGCTAATAATGTTGCTTTTCCTCCGCTAATTACAGATTCCATTCCGATAACTTCATCATCTTCATCAAGTCTAATACCAATAACACCTTGAGAAACTCTACCAATCGGTCTTACATCTTTTTCATCAAATGTAATACACATACCATTTCTTGTTACTAAAACTACATTATCCTGTCCATCTGTTAATCTTACACCAATTAATTCATCATCTTCTTTTAATGTAATTCCTTGTAAACCAGTTTTTCTAGTAGAATCATATTCTTTTAATGCTGTCTTTTTAATTAATCCATTCTTTGTTGCCATTAATAAATATTTTCCTTCAGCAAAGTTTTGAATTGGTATAACAGCAGATACTTTTTCTCCTGCGTCTAAACTTAATAAATTTACAATTGCAGTACCTTTTGCAGTTCGTCCTGCTTCTGGAATTTCATATCCTCTTAAATGATATAACTTACCTTTGTTTGTAAAGAATAAGATTGTATCATGTGTTGAAGCTGTAAAGATTTGTTTTACAAAATCATCTTCTCTAGTTGCAATTCCTGTTATTCCTTTTCCTCCACGTCTTTGACTCTTATATGTATCAATTGGCATTCTTTTGATATATCCAAAATGTGTTAGGGCAACAACGGTTTGCTCTTCTTTAATTAAATCTTCTACATCAATTTCTCCTTCTGCTGCCACAATTTTGGTTTTTCTTTCATCACCAAATTTATCTTTAATTTCTAATAACTCTTCTTTGATAATATCAAAAACTAATCTTTCACTATTTAAAATATCTCTTAAATGTGCAATTAATTCCATTAATTGGTTATATTCTTCTTCAATTTTTTCTCTTTGCAAACCTGATAATGTTCTTAAACGCATATCCAAAATTGCCTGTGCTTGGATATCAGTAAGCCCAAATCTTTCCATTAATCTTTCTTTTGCATCATCATAAGAGTTTCTAATAATGTTAATGACCTCATCAATATTATCAAGTGCAATTTTTAATCCCTCTAAAATATGTGCTCTAGCTAATGCTTTATCTAATTCAAATTGTGTTCTTCTTAAAATGACATCTTTTCTATGATCTATGTAACAATCCAAACATTGTCTTAATGTTAAAATTCTTGGAACACCATTTACTAATGCAAGCATGATAATACCAAAAGTTGTTTGCATTTGTGTATGTTTAAATAATTGATTTAATACCACTTGTGGGTTAGCATCTCTTTTTAGTTCTATAACTACTCTTACTCTATCTTTTCTATCAGATTCATCTCTACATTCTGAAATACCTTCCACTTTTCTTTCTTTTGATAAATCAGATATCGTTTTAATTAAGTTTGCTTTGTTTACTTGATATGGTAAAGAAGAAACAATAATTCTTTGTCTATTTCCACTCATTTCTTCAATTTCTGTTTCTGCTCTTAAAGTAATTTTTCCTTTACCTGTTGTATATGCTTGTTTAATACCTTCAAGTCCTAAGATAATTCCTTCTGTTGGAAAATCTGGTCCTTTAATAACACTCATTAATTCTTCATCTGTTACATTATCTTCATCAATGATTTTTATAATTCCATCTATTAATTCTGTTAAATTATGTGGTGGTATATTTGTTGCCATACCTACGGCAATACCTGAAGAACCATTTGCTAGTAATGCTGGTATTCTTGCTGGTAAAACAGTTGGTTCTTGTAATCTATCATCATAGTTTGGCATAAAATCAACTGTATTTTTCTCAATATCTGTTAACATATATTCTGCAATTTTAGACATTCTTGCTTCTGTATACCTCATAGCTGCTGCTCCATCACCATCAACAGAACCAAAGTTACCATGTCCGTCAATTAACATATATCTCATTGAGAAATCTTGTGCTAATCTAACCATAGCATCATATACAGAACTATCTCCATGTGGGTGATATCTACCTAAAACAGAACCTACCGTATTGGCACACTTCCTATATGGTTTATCTGATGTAATACCATCTTCATGCATTGAATATAAAATCCTTCTATGTACTGGCTTTAAACCATCTCTTACGTCTGGAAGTGCACGAGAAACAATAACACTCATGGCATAGTCAATGTATGCTTCTCTCATCTCTTTTTCGATGTCTTTTTCAATTATTTTTCCGTCTCTTCTTTCTTGTCTTTCTTCCATTGTTTTCCCTCTCTTCCTTTATATTTCTAC
>CALXLP010000051.1 GCA_944389225.1 uncultured Clostridia bacterium
AATCATGTTATGGAAAAAGAACATTTTATTGAATGGGTAGCTTTAGTAGCAGATAATAAAGAATATATGGTTAAATTATATCCAGAACAAAATGCTGAATGTCGTTTTCCATATATCCCTGGTTCATGCTTATATGCTTATTGCAATAAACATGGTTTATGGAAAAAAGAAGTTGAATAATATTTTTTATTCTTAAACTTATTCTTACAAGACATATAAATCATAATAAACATAGTAGCTCTAACCTATTAAGCTTTAATAAGTTAGAGCTATTTTTTATATATTTATTTACACAGTAGCTTTTCAATTTCTTATTTTGATTTTCATTCTCATTTTTTCTTATTTCTTATTTTTCAATTTTTTCATTTTCATTTTTTATTTTTCATTTCTCATTTTTTGATCCTATTCAACTTCTTCTGTAATATTCATATTATCACTTTCTTGTATCTCTAAAGTATTAGCCATATTGGTATCTGTTGTTTCAACAGAATTGGTACTATTCTCTGTCTCATTTGTTTTTTCTAATTCCTTTGCTTCCACACAAGTAACAACTTGTTCTCCTATATCTGCTATCAAATCACTTGCGTTTGCGATTCCGTTTGTAAATACACCTATTAAATATGTATTTTGACCATATATGATACCATAATCATGCACATATCCGTCATAAGAGCCATATTTGTGAGCTACTTCATATTGTGGTAAATTGGCTTTTAGATATCCACCACCTGAAGATATTTTCATATATTCAATTAATTCACTATATTTATCTGCATTTTGATATAAGTATTGTAATACATCATAATAATATGAAACATTTGCAACATTTGATGAATAAAATTCTTCCATAAGTTCTATATCTGAATATTTTGTTAATTCTTCTTTACAGTTTTGATATCCTATACTATTTACTAAAATATTTAATGCTGTATTATCACTATTTACTATTGTTTGTTCTAATAAGTAAGAAATCGGTATTCTTTCTCCTACTGAATAATCTGCTGCTGTACTTCCATCCCCTGCTTCATAGTCATCACTATTATATATTAATGTGTCTGATAAATTTAATTCTCCATCTGCTATTTTATCATAATACAACATAGCAACTGGAACTTTTATCGTACTTGCTGCTGTAAAATATGTATTTTCATTATAAAAATAATACTTTTTTTCTTCTATATTATAAAAGAAAAAGAAAAAGTTGTTTTCGTTTAAATTGTTTTCTGTCATAATTTGATTTATTAAATTTTCTATATTGCTATCTATTGTTTCTTCTATAATTGTTTCTTCTATGCTTGCTACCTCCAAGCTTTCCTCTTCTTTTTGTTCTTTTGCTTGTTTATTTACCTCTTCTTTGTTCCTCATAATATAACTATATATACCAATTCCTATTGCAATGATTACACATATAGAAAGTCCTATTTTTAGTACTTTACTATCAATTTTTAACTTGCTTTTTTCTTCCTTAGAATGTTTTCCTTTTTTACTCATGCATTTTACTCCATTTTTATTTCATTATACCATAAAATTTTGTTTTTTCTTAAAATTCACCATAATTTCACATTTCTCGTTCTGGCAAAAAATCCTACTTATACGACATTTTTTTGCTGTATAAGAAAAGTAATTTTTTTTATACTACAAGAAAAAATGATTTCTCCTATATCCTATATCACAAAAAAACTGATAATTATTTTTTATTATCAGTTTTTTTATGTGCTACTATATATTTAACATTTTATCTTAAAAATCCATTAATAATTTCTTCTTCTGCCTCTTTTTCAGATAGTCCTAATGTCATTAATTTTGTTAATTGTTCGCCTGCAATTTTTCCAATAGCTGCTTCATGGATCAAATTAGCTTCTACATTATTTGCTGTGATTTCAGGTGTTGCTGTGACAATGGCATTATCTTTTATAATGGCATCACATTCACTATGTGCAAAACATTTTTCATTTCCATATATTTTAGATACAAATTCTTGTTTTGAATTTTCTGTTGCAACAGATCTAGAGGTAACATGTGTACTAGAGTTTTCTCCGTTTAGTTGTACATCAAATACAGTTTTTGCATATTGATTTCCATCTGTCATAATTTTTTCTGTTACTACAAAGTTAGTATCTTTTTCTAAAACACCTTTTGTTTCTCTAATGGTTGAGCTAACGCCTTTAATTTGTACACTTTCCATCTCTAAGCTACTTCCTGCTTTTAAATATACTTCTGTTACTGGATTTAGAATTCTTTTTCCATCTCCATTTCCTTCTCCATAATGTTTTTCTATATATCTTACTTTTGCACCTTCCTCTAGGTAAAATCTATGAATTCCATCATGTTCTGAATCTTTATGGTGATCATTATGAATTCCACATCCTGCTACTATAATGACATTGGCATTTTTTCCAATATGAAAATCGTTATATACTAAGTCTTTTAATCCACTTTCTGTAATAATAACTGGTATATGTATAAATTCAAATTTTGTATTTTCTTTTACATATATATCAATCCCCGATACATCTTTTTTTGTTACAATATTGACATTTTCTGTTACTTGTCTTTCTATACCTTTTCCATTTTTTCTAATATTATATGCACCTTTTGTCATATTTTCTAAATTAGAAACTTCATTCAAAAGTTGTTCATCTATTTGATTTAAATTTTTTGACTCCATATTTTCTATCTTCCCTTCTTTCTGTATGTTTTTTATTTGTAAATTACAAATCATTCTATTTCTTTCCTAATATATTTTTCTTGACAATGTCCTTAAGGTTTTATTCAAACACTTATATGATTTAATCTTTTTGACATTCTTTTTTTATTTTACAACAACCTTTATTTTTTATCTCATTGTTTAATATCTCTTCACTTGTGCCAATTTTTTGTATTTTTCCTGATTTCATTAATATGATTTCATCAGCTATTTCTAGGATTTTTTCTTGGTGTGATATGATAATGGTTGTCCCTTTTGTGATTTCACTCATTGTTTGAAATACATCAATTAAATTATTGAAACTCCATAAGTCAATTCCTGCTTCTGGTTCATCAAATATGGTTAATTTTGTTTGTCTTAAGGCAACGGTTGCAATTTCAATTCTTTTTAATTCTCCACCAGATAAAGATCCATTTACTTCTCTATCTACATATTCTTTTGCACATAAACCAACTTTTGCTAATGCATCACAAGCCTCTTTTTTAGTTATTTTTTTATGTGCTGCTATTTTTAATAAGTCATAAACTGTGATTCCTTTAAATTTAACTGGTTGTTGAAAACCGAAACTAATTCCCAATTTTGCTCTTTCATTGATTTCCATATTAGTAATGTCTTTTCCGTCAAAGATAATTTTTCCTGAATCTGGTTGTTCAATTCCCATTATCATTTTTACTAATGTTGATTTTCCTGATCCGTTTGGTCCTGTAATGGCGATAAATTTTCCTAAATCTATTTTTAAATTAATATTGTTTAATATTTTTTTATTATCTCTTTCAAAACATATATTTTCTAATTCTAATATCATGTTTACCTCCTATTTTATTTCTTTATTTTATTGTTTAATCTATTTTTTATAGTGACTTTTATACAACTTTGACATTTTGGATTATTTTCATCATAGTCACAATCTAAGTCTCCTAAATCCATGATTTTACTTATGTATTTTTCTAGTTTCTTCGTTGTATCTGGTGACATAGCATGTTTCATAGATTTTGCTTCTTCTTCAGCATCTTTTTCATCTACATCTAATATATCTACTAAAAACATTTTTATAATGTCATGTTTTTTTATGATTTCCTTTGCTTTTTCTTCTCCTTGATATGTTAGATTGATATCTCCATATACTTCATATTCCACCAAGTCTAGGTCCCTCAAATTTTTTATAGCTCTATTTACACTTGGTTTTGTAATTTTTAGTTTTCTAGCAATATCTGTCACCCTGATTTTGCCACTGCTTTTTTCTAATATATATATCGTTTTTAGATACTCTTCTTGGGAATTAGTTAGTTTCATATTTTCCTCCTTGTTAGTTTACGCTAACATTTTACTATGGTTTCATAACCTTGTCAAGTATTTTCTATAAATTTATGTCCAATTGGGGACGTTTCTGTTTGGACATTTCCCAAGGCAACATGCTTATTTCAATATAATAAATATAATTAATATAATTAAAATTTTACTTTTTTCCATTTATACTTATAATTTTATAAATTTTAATTATATTGATTTTAAGCCTTATAATTTTTTCTTTTTTAATGTCCAAACAGAAACGTCCCCTATTGTCCCTTATTTCACACAAATCAAGTCTTTTATGTTTTCATATTTTGCATCACCAATACCACTAACCTCTTTTATATCTTCTATTGTTTTAAACTTACCATTTTCTTCTCTATAATTCACTATTTTTAATGAAGTGGAAGGACCTATTCCTGGTAATGTTTCTAATTCTGTTTGTGTTGCTGTATTTATATTAATTTTTTCATTCTTTTTTTCTTCTTGCTCATTTGTTTGTTCATCTTGCATCACTCCGCTTGATGATGTCACATATTTCGAAGTTTGATCAATCATATTTAGATTTTGATTTTGTTCATTTGCTTCATTTTCTTCCATATTCTCTCCTATTGTTGGTATATATATTTTCATTCCATCTTCTAATTTAAATGCTAAATTAATATTTTTCGTATCTGCATTTTCTTTTAATCCTCCTGCTTTATTTATTGCATCTGATATTCTACTATTTTCCTCTAATTCTACAATCCCTTCTTTATTTACTGCCCCTGATACATGCACAATAATCTTTCCTACTTCTTCCTTTGTGGTTTCTTCACTTTCTTTTGAATCCTCGGCTATATTTTCTATCATATTTTCTTCTGTAGAAATAATGTTATCATCTTCTTTGGTATAGATATAGTATAAAAAGGCAATGATAATCATTGACACGATAATTACCATTATTATTTTTTGTTTTTTATTAAATTCATACATCATAATTATTTGATATATACTTAAATATATCCTTCTTCCCTCCTCACATATATTTTGATTTTTTAATTGGTTTTTCTTATAAAACTACAATTTCTATGAAATTTCTTTTTTGTTTACCAAATATCCATATATTTTGTATAAAATATGATTGCAAAATTCGACAAAATGCTATATAGTATTACTATTAATATTATTAAATAAATTCATTATTAGGAGTTTATACGATGAAAATACATGTTAAAAAAATTTTTATACTGTCTTTTTTGATAATAACAGTACTATTTACAAACTTGAATATTGTTTACGCAACAGATAATGCTACAGATGCACCAGAAATCACTTCAGGAGCAGCTATTTTAATTGATAATGAAACAAATAGAATATTATATGATAAAAATGCAAATGAAAGAATGTTTCCAGCAAGTACCACAAAAATTATGACAGCTATATTAGTATTGGAAAATTGTGACTTAGATGAAATCGTAACGGCAAGTTATGATGCACTTATGAATATTCCAGAAGGTTATGTAATTGCTGAAATCCAAGGTGAAGAACAGCTTACAGTAGAACAACTTTTAGAAATGTTATTAGTTCATTCAGCAAATGATGCAGCAAATGTACTAGCAGAATATGTCGGTGGTTCTATAGAGAGCTTTATTTCTATGATGAATACAAAAGTTAATGAATTAGGATTAACCAATACACATTTCACAAATACTTATGGATTGCAAGAGGATAATCATTATACAACAGCATATGATTTAGCTAAAATTATGCAATATTGCATTCAAAATGATGATTTCAGAAGAATTGCTGGTAGTGTATCTTGTTCTATTCCTGCAACTAATAAATCAGGTGTAAGATCTTATACTTCTACTAATCAATTAATTCTTCCTGATAGTCCTAATTATTATAGTTATGTTACAGTAGGAAAAACTGGTTTTACTACAGAAGCTGGAAGATGTTTAGTTTCTTGTGCATATAGAAATGATATGGAACTGACTTGTGTTATATTAGGTGGAACACTTTCAGCTGATGGCATCTCTTCAAGATTTACAGATAGTATTTCTTTATATGAATATGGATTTAATCATTTTTCTTTAAAAAATATTGCAAATCCAGGAGATATTATTACTTCTATTGAAGTATCTAATGCCACTCCTTCTAGTAAATCCTTAGATTTGGCTTTTGTAGATAGTATCCATGCATTAGTTAATAATGCTGACCTTGAAACAAATTATATACCTGAAATACAGTTAAATTCGAATATTTCTGCTCCAATTACAGAAGGTGATGTACTTGGAAAAGCCATTTATACAATTGATGGAATTTCTTACGAAGCTGATATTGTTGCGACACATAATGTAGAAAATTCTCAATTGCTTCAATTTGTATTACAAATTGGTGGTATATTTATTGCTTTATTAATTACATTTGAAATATTCTTTTCAAACAGAAAAAAGAAAAATACTTAAAATCAATCTAAAAGGCAGACAAGATTTACTTGTCTGCCCCTATTTTTTTATATATACTTTCATTTCTTTATTATTGATAATCTTTTCCAATAATAATGGTTACATCTGCCTTACTAGAACTTCCTCCTGAACTACTGTCAGAAATCGTTCCTACGCCTATTGTTTCTTTTATATTATTCATTGTTGTTGTTGAAACATCTTTTTTATTAGCAATTACTGTTTTACTCGTTGAAGTTGTTGTTCCTGTTCTAGAAACATTATATCCTTCTTCTTTCAATTTATTTACCACTTCTTGAAGCACTTTACCATCACTTGTTCCATTTAATACTTCTATTTTTACACTTGAATTAGAAGTTGTTGCACTACTAGATGTTGTATTTGTAGTATTGCTTGCAGTATTTGTTGTATTTCCATCTGTTGTTCCTTCTTCTGTTAATTCTTCTGGATAGAATAATTCTTTTACCAATTGTTTTGTTTCTTCTTCATCTACTACAAATATACTAACTCCATTTGTTTGGCTTAAATTAGGAACACTTCCTGGTAATGATGCTGTTTGTAAGTTTTCTGTACTAAATTCTACCGCATATGGTAAATAATCTTTTAATATATCAAAATTTAAATTCGTAATTAAATTTCTACTAGCAATATCTAATATAGAACCTAATTTTGTTATATTTTCTAATTTTACAGTTTGTTCAACGACTGCTGTAATAAATTCTCTTTGATTTCTCATTCTTCCTATATCATTATCACCATATTCTGAAGGGAAACTTGTTCCATCATTATTTTTTCTAAATCTTAATAACTCTTCTGCTTCTTGTCCATCTATTTCTTGAAGTCCTTCTTCAAAATGAATATGTAAATCCTGTGATGTATCATCATAGTTCATGTCTGTTGGAACATAATATTCAATTGGTCCAATAGCATCTACTAACTCTATTAATGCTTCTGTTTGCACAATCGCATAATATTGTAAATCTAATCCTGTTAATTCATTTACAGCTTCTACTGTTTTCATAGGATCTCTTGTCAAATTATAAATAGCATTTATTTTATCAGCTGCCACTGCTCTTTTGGTATTTTTACCTGTAAAAGAATCCCTAGGGATTGACAATAATACAGCTTTTTGTGTGTTCGGATTATATGAAGCTACAATGATGGTATCTGTTAGCGCCACACCTTCTTGATCTGTACTAACCCCCATCAATAGTACTTGAAGTTCGCCTAAATTTTTTCTAGTATTTTCATCATGTCCTACCACCGTTGCCAACATTCCAGATAAGCCTCCTCCATTTTTATAAACTCTATATGCAAATACGCCTCCAGCAATTAATAAAATTAACAATATAACTAAAAATATTTTTTTCCACATTTTCATTTTCTTTTTTGGTTTTTGTTTCGTATTTTGGTTCTTCTTTTTATTGTTTTTTGTATTTTTATTATTTATCTTTTGTCTTTTGTTTACTTTATTTTCATTCACTTATAATCCACTCCTAAAAAATCATGTAATCAGTATAGCAAATATCTTATCAAAAATCAACAAATAAAGACAAATTTTAAGAATTTGTCTTTATCTTTTTTCTTCTATTTTTTTATTCATTTTCGCTTACTTTTGTAAAT
>CALXLP010000052.1 GCA_944389225.1 uncultured Clostridia bacterium
ATGGCAAGTTTATCTCCAAATTTTGAATTTACAATTGAACAAACAGAAGAGCAAGAAGTTAGTGGAAACTTATTTGTAATTATGATGTTATCTATTGTTTTATTCTATGCAATCTATTTCTGTGCATATCAAGTATCAAGTTCTATTACCACAGAAAAAACTTCAAAAATCATGGAAACATTGGTAACATCAACATCACCAAGAACAATTGTATTAGGAAAGACCATAGGAATTGGTATTGTAGGATTAATACAAATATGTGTGATTGTAGGGGTAGCGTTGATATCTGCTAAAGTATTTTTAGATCCAGAATTATTAAATGCTGTTTTAGATATGTCAATGATGACACCATATTTAGGAATTATGACAATTGTATACTTTATCTTAGGATATTTTGCATATGCTTTATTATATGCATTAACAGGTTCAACAGTTAGCAAACCAGAAGATATACAATCAGCCAATACACCTGTTGCCATACTTGCAGTGGTTGGATTCTATCTATCATATTTCACCATGATGAATCCAACAAGCGAATTGAACCAATTTGCAGCAATTTTCCCAATTTCGTCACCATTCTGTATGCCATTTAGAATTATGATGGGAATTGCATCAACTTCAGAAATTATATTATCAATTGTAGTATTAGTAATTACAATATTAATTATTGCACAAGTGGCTATTAAGATTTATTCAAATGCGATATTAAATTATGGAACAAAAATGACATTTAAAGATATCGTAAAAGTATATAGAGATAAAAACAATTAGAAAACATAAATAAACTAGCTTGCATTTATTTGTAAGCTAGTTTAAACTATATAAAGGAGGGAGCCATATGGAAGAAGTATTGGATACATTAAAAAAATTAGAAATTAATTATGAATTGGTAAATCATAAAGCTGTGTACACGATTGACGATATGAACAATTTAAATAAAGAAATTTTTAAAGGTGCTGAAATTTGTAAAAATCTTTTTTTAAGAGATCAAAAAGGAAAAAGACATTTTTTAGTCGTATTATGTAGTGAGAAAAAAGCAGATATGGCGAAAATACAGGAACAAGCGCTTTCTACTAGATTAAGTTTTGCTTCTAGTGAAAGATTAATGAAATATTTAAAGTTAGAACCAGGTCATGTAAGTCCAATGGGATTAATTAATGATGTAGAAAAGAAAGTGGAAGTGTTAATTGATAAAGATTTGAAAAATAAGAAGCTACTAGCTGTTCATCCAAATACAAATGAAGCAAGTATATTGATTACATATGAGGATTTGATGAAGTTTATAAAAGCAATGGGAAATGAGTATGAATTTATAGAGATATAATAAAATAAACATAAAGTATAAAATAGAAATATAAAATAAATTTTAAAGTAAACCTAAATGATTAAATATAGTATTTAATTATTTAGGTTTATTTTTTATATAAATGACTTAAAAGAATAAAATAAACCAAATAAGAAAAACTAAAAAATGAGGTGAAGGATATGAAGGATTTAAAGGACAATATAAAAAAAGAGATAGAAATACTAGAAAACATGATAAGTTTAAATAAAGAAAAAGAACAAATAGAAAATCAAAGAAAAAAGTTAGACAAGTTATTGGAAGAATATTTAAAAGATTTAGATTAACATCAATAATAAAAAGCACTAAGATATTTTAAACAATTATGATAAGGTATGTCCTTTTCGTTTCATTTTGGAACATTGGGGACGGGTTAAATCGTTCCAAAACGGAACGATTTGGCACGTCTCTAACGTAACAATGAAATAAAAACACTATATATACGAAAATAATTCATTTATACAAGTTTGAAAATCTGATAAGATAAACAAAAAAATAAAGGTGGTATTATGAGAAAAGCAAGCACAATTAAAATAGGAAAAAAACTTCAAACAATTAGAAAAAGTAATGGATATACACAAGAACAATTAGCTGAAAAAGTAGAGGTATCTGTTAGATATATTAGTGATGTTGAACAAGATCGAGCAAAACCATCTTATGAAGTACTTATTAGAATTTGTAATATTTTTAAAATTAGTTTAGATCAGGTATTTAGTGAATATTTAACGGTAATGGAGAATAAGAGCTTAGCATATCCACTAGCTGGATATGAAAAATTATCAGAAGCTGATAAGAAAACAATTGAACATCTAATCATGTATTTTAATAAAAAATAAAAATGGATAGAATGAGATAAATTACTCATTCTTTTTTGTTACCATTTTTTGATATTTCATTTTAAGCATTAAATATAAAATATTAAAAATTTAACATTCAATATTCAATATTTAACGTTTAATGTTTGAATTTAGCATTCTATAAAGGAATATAAACTATTCTTTAAAATTTAGTGTTTTTTGACACAAATACAGTTTTATTATATACTGATATCACAATAATATAAAAATAGAGGAGTTGTCATATATGATAGAATATGAATATGATACAAAAGAAGTAACAGAAGATGAAAATAAGCAGTTTCCTAAAGAAAAATATTTAAAGCTATTAAGCAAAGAATTTAAAAATACAACAGAAGTGGCAGAAGAAATTATTAATTTAAAGGCAATACTAAATTTACCAAAAGGAACAGAAGTATTTTTAAGTGATATTCATGGAGAATATGCACCATTTACACATATTTTAAATAATGGCGCAGGAATTATAAAAAGTAAAATTGAGGAAACATTTGAAAATCGTATTACAGAAAAAGAGAGAAATACATTAGCAACTTTGATATATTATCCAAAAGAAAAACTAAAATTAATTAAACAAGAAACAGAAAATCTAGAGGAATGGTATGCAATTACTTTATACAGACTAGTAGAAGTAGCGAGAAAAGTAAGTTCAAAATATACAAGATCAAAAGTTAGAAAAGCAATCAATAGTGGATTTGAATATATTATAGATGAATTACTACACTCACAAGTAGATAGTGGGAAAGATAAAGAAAATTATTACAAACAAATTATTAAGACAATTATTGAACTAGAACAAGCAGATAGCTTTATTATAGCCATATCAGATTTAATTAAAAGAATGGCAATAGACCATTTACATGTTATAGGAGATATTTTTGATAGAGGAAGATATCCAGATTTAGTATTAGATAAGTTAATGAAGTTCCATAGTTTAGACATTCAATGGGGAAATCACGATATCTTATGGATGGGAGCAGGTTGTGGAAATAAAGCTAATATTGCAACTGTTGTTAGAATATGTGCAAGATATAATAATATAGGAATATTAGAAGATTCTTATGGAATTAATATGAGACCATTATCAACATTTGCTCAAAAAATATATAAAAATGATGATTGTGCAAACTTTATGCCAAAAGTATTTGACTATAATAAATATGACAATAGTGATAGAAATAGTATAGCAAAAATACAAAAAGCAATAACCGTTATTCAATTTAAAATTGAAGGACAATTAATTAAAAAACACCCAGAATATCATTTAGATAATCGACTATTATTAGACAAAATGAATATAGAAAAAGGAACCGTAACGATAGAGGGAAAAGAATATGAATTAAATGACAAGAATTTTCCAACAATTGATAAAAATGATCCATATGCTTTAACATCTGAAGAAAATGAAATCATGGAAAGATTGACAGAATCATTTGTACATAGTCCTAGTTTACAAAAACATCTAAAATATTTATATACAAAAGGAGAAATGTATACTATATTTAATAACAATCTTTTATTCCACGGTTGTATTCCAATAGATGAAAATGGAAATTTAAAAGAAGTAGAATTTATGGGAAAAAGATTAAAAGGAAAAGCTTATTTTGATGAAATCAATGAAGTAGTAAACAAAGTATTTGCAACAAGACAATCAGACTTAGTAGATATTATGTGGTTTTTATGGATTTCACCAGAATCACCATTTTTTGGAAAAGAAAAAATGGCAACCTTTGAAAGCTATTTTGTAAAAGATAAAAGTTTAAGTAAAGAGCCAAAAAGTCCATATTATCGATATTCTGAAAACGAAGAATTTTGTGTAAAAATGTTAAAAGAATTTGGATTGGAAGGAGAAGATTCTCATATCTTAAATGGACATGTTCCAGTAAAAGCAAAAGATGGAGAAAGTCCAATCAAAGCGAATGGAAAACTATTAGTGATTGATGGAGGATTTGCAAAAAGTTTTAGAGAAAAAACAGGAAATGCAGGATATATTTTAACATATAACTCAAATGGGTTATTATTAAGTCAAAATAAACCATTTGAATCTGTAGAAAAAGCAATTGTAGAAGAAACAGATATTATCAGTGAAATCATTGTAAAGAAAACAGGCGTTGTTAGAAAGAGAGTGGCAGACACAGATATAGGGGCAAAACTAAAAGGAGAAATTGCAGACCTACAAGAATTAATGAAAGCATATAAAAATGGAGAAATAAAAGAAGTGGAACGTTAGGGACGTGCCAAAATGGACCATTTTGGTCCAAAAGGGACAGACCTAGACCGTATTATCTAATTATAATAAAATAAAAAACAAATAAAATGTTTGACAAATTTGGTTTAGCAGTATATAAATAAGATAAAGATTATTTATATACTGCTATATATTTTAAGATAAGATAACATTATTTTAAAAGGAGGTAAGTATTATTGGATTTAGAAATATTTAACCATATACAGGAAAAAATGACAGATATGAAAAATGAAATAAAACAAAACAACACTTCAGAAGAAATCGAATTAGCCAAAAAGTTAGATGCTATAGAAGAATATTCTGTTGATAGATTTGAAGGAGAATATGCTGTATTAGAAAATAGAAGGACAAATGAAATAAAAAAAGTAAAAAAAGATATGTTACCAGAAAATATAAAAGAAGGAAGCATTTTACAATATGTGAATGGAAAATATACATATAATGAAGAATTGACAAAAGAAGCAACTAAAAGAATTCAGGAAAGAATGAACAAATTATGGAACTAAAAACCAATAACATATTTTATAAAACCAAATGAAGCAAATAATGAAGTAAATCATCAAACAAATGAATTTAAAGGTAGAAAAAATAAGGAGGACAAAAGATGGCAAGAAAGAGGAGAAATACAAAAATACAAAGAGCAATAGCAACAGCAATTGCATTAATTATTGTAGGAATTGCAGGGATACTAGGAACCAATGAGGATTTTGTTAATACAGTTTCTGACACGGGAGAACAAACCAATAGTCAAAATGAGCAACAAATAGAATTTGTAGCACAAGAAGACTTATTAATTGACTTTATAGACGTTGGACAAGCAGATAGTATTTTAGTTCGAAACCAAGATAAAGTCATGTTAATAGATGCAGGAACAAATGAGGCAGGAGAAACAGTTGTAAATTATCTAGAAAATCTTGGGATTACAAAGATAGATTATTTGATAGGAACACATCCACATGCAGATCATATTGGTGGATTAGATGATGTAATAAACAATTTTGATATAGGACAAATTTATATGCCCAAAATTGAAACAACAACCAAAACATTTGAAGATGTGTTAGAAGCAATAGAAAACAAAAAATTAACAGTAACAGCGCCTAACAAAGGTGACAAAATTGAACTAGGACAAGCAGAAGGAGAATTTATGACAGAACCGATACTAGATGAAGATAATTTAAATGTATCATCACTTGTTCTTAGACTAGAATTTGGAAATACAAGTTACTTATTTATGGGAGATGCAGAAGAGGAAAATGAAGAAACAATCCGCTGGCCAAAAACAGATGTGTTAAAAGTTGGACATCATGGATCTAGTACAAGTAGTAGTGAAAGTTTTTTAGAACAAGTGCAACCGAAATATGCAATTATTATGGCAGGAAAAGATAACTCTTATGGATTACCAACACAAGAAACCATAAACAAATTAAACAATATGGGAAGTGAAATATATAGAACAGATGAGGACGGAACAATTCAAATGACATCTGATGGAAATGCAATAGAAATAAAAACAAGCCTAGAATAGATACTAGGCTTGTTTTTTATTGTATAGGAAAAATCGACTTTTATCTTGGCCCTATTGGGATTTTTCCGTATACAACAAGGTTAGGCTTCTTATATTCGTGAAGTACTGCGAAGCAGTCTTCACATATGTGCGTCGAAATCTTTGATTTCGCTAACGCACGCCTTTCTTATCGATTTATATTTCTAGGAGAAAAAGGTTCTCTATAATCTCTTAAAGAATTGGTTAATTTTGAAAGTCCAATCAATGCTGATTTTGAATTTGATAAAGCCTCTTGATCAGGATATTCGCCAAACGATGCATAAGATGCATTTTTTATAATTCCCATGTTTTTTATTTCTGGGTATAGATTTTGTAATTGGCCATCTCTATTATATTCTTGTAAAATTTCTTCAACAAAAGAAGATTTTAAAGCTCTCTGAGAGAGTGTACTTAAAGCGATACCATCATCATTTATATTTCCAATACCTCTAAGGGTTCTTCCAAACATAGTAGCAGGTATTTGTAGCTCTCCATAAAAATCAAAATTTGTTTTATAAGGTGTACCATCAAATAATAGAGGATTACTGCGATATCCCATAGGAGGTCTTGTCTTTCCTGCAAATGTATAAGCAAAATCTTCTGCTCTATCTTGAGTAGTTGCTTCATCTAATAAAGAGAAACCATCATAAAATAATTGAGCATCTTCTCTATTTCTTATATTACCTAATCGAATTTGTTCATTTATATGATTAAGAACAGATTGCATCCAATTTTCATTTATGCAGTGACCTAATTCATGAGCTGTATATAATCTAGTTATTTCAGCAGGTGTTAATGTTTTACTTCCTGAAAGTTCAGGATTTATTAGTATGGCATGTATGTCATGAAGTGTTTGACCATAAATTCCCCTTCTATTTTGAGGAAGTACAGAAATAATACTAATTTCTGA
>CALXLP010000053.1 GCA_944389225.1 uncultured Clostridia bacterium
TTTCCAAATACTTTAGTATAATTTGTAAATTTAAATCCATTTTCTAAATTGTCTAGCATATCACAATATAGAATAGGAGCTTCTACTTCTGAAAAGCCTACTTTTACAGTTCCAAATCTAAATTGATATTCAGTAATATATTCATCTTCTTCTAGTTCTGCATCTTTAAAGCTTATTTCATTATTTACTTGTGTACTTAGACCATCTACTAGCATTTTATAATCATTTTTATTTGTTTTATACCAAATAGAATATTCTAAATCTTCATTCCAAGTACCTGTATAAATTCTATCAGCTCTTAATGCTTGTGTTGGTAATGTGTCTTGCCAAGTAAAATTGTCTAGTGGAACATTTGAATTATTTTTTATATTTTTAAAATCATAGTAAATACTGTCTTTTGATTGTGTTTCAACGAATCCTTTTTTCTCAACTTCAACCTCAATATCAACGCTATCATCTTCAACATTTACATCAACAATTTCTTTATGTTCTTTTATTTCAGCTTCGAATATATCTGAATTTATTAAGTAATATGGTGATCCTGAATCTACTTCTTTTAAATAGTATTTTCCTTTTACAAGTAATTTAGAAATAGCTTTGCCCTCGCTATCAGTTGTTAAAGTATCCACTAATTCATTATTTGAATTATAAACTTCAAATACTGCTCCTTCAAGTGGAGTACCCTTTTTATCTCCTGTTAATTCGTTATCATCGCTACTTACTTTTGTTACTTCAATCTGTCCTTTAATTTTTTCATTTTCAAATACAACATCTTTTATTTGATTTTCTTCAAGCTTAATAGTGTGAACTTCATCATCTAAAACATAAGTATCTAGTGTTTCAACTTCTTGTATTTTTAGTTCTGAAAAATCTCTTATAGGATAACTAGATGTTTCAGCCTCTCCATTCTCATCTGTTATTAATTCTTCTAAAACATTTCCGTCTTTATCCATAACTTTAAATTTGACATTTTCAAGTTTTACTTCGTTATCTTCTTCGTCAACTTTTATTATTTTTATAGAGCCTTTTTTTAGCTCATTTTCAATTTGTAGTTCTTTTGTTAAGTTCCACTCGACTTCAACTTCAGTATCTTCAGCAAGATTATACCATTTGTTTGTTTCCTTTTCAATTAATGAGTAGTCGCCAATTCTTAAATCTTTTATTTCTAATTCTCCATTTACATCTGTATGGTATGTTCCAATTACTTTATTAAATTCGTGTGAGAATAAGTCAAATTCTACATTTCCAAGCACTACTCTGTTGTTATCTTTATCTACTTTGTAAACTTTTATATTGCCTTTTTTATGCTCATTCTCAACATTAACATCAGATGTTTTATTATATTCAACAGGTACATCAAATTCCATATCATTTAAAATATACTTTGGATTTGTTTCCACTTCAACTAATTTGTAGTTTCCTTGATATAATTTATCAAATGTAGCAACTCCTTGTTCATTAGTTGTAGCTGTTCCTACTATTGTTCCATCTTCTCTTTTTAATGAGAACTTAACTCCTGCAATAGGTTGTGAAGTTTCATCATCTGTTTTATTTACTACTACTTTTCCAGTATTTGTTTTTATATTTAATGTAGCCCTACCAACACCATCTCCAAATGGATCATAAGCAAGAGCATAGTTTTGAGTTCCATCCACTCTTGTTTGTCCATAAAATACAGGGTAAGTTTTTACTTTTCCTTGAACATTTATTATCGCGTTTGAAATATCTTGTCCCATTTGTGCTTTAGGAATTTTTACATACATACTTTCATTTCCATTAAATGAATTCGTTTGAGTGCCATTTGAATTAGTAATTATAGTTCCTTCAGGTAAGTTTGCAGTAGCAGTAACTGTATAACTTGCCATATCTACTGTACTTGAAACATTTATTTTTTGAGTATAGTAATTTCCATCTTCATATAAATTTTCTGAAGTAGATAGTGTTATATTTGGATTTGAAGGTACTTGAGTTCCATTTCTTCCTTCATTAACCATATTTACTATTGCTCTTTTTATAGCATCTCCTCTAGCATCTGCTCCTTGATCTGCCCCTCTAAATCTAGTATTAGGATCATAATCATATAAAATACTATACACAGCCATTTTAGTAGCTTGAAAAGCCTCCATATCGTTAGCAAGTCCAAGCTCACTTGCTGATTTGTAAGGGAATCCATTTATAATAGTTCTCCATACTCTAACATCTCCTAAAACTTCTGTAAGAGTTGCATTTACATCAACAGTATAATCAGGTAGTTCTCCTACACCCGGATATTCACTATTAATGCAGTAAGCAGGGTATTCCTTGCCACCTTCTGTGTAGGTAGTATAAGTTGTTACAACATAAGACCAATGATCTCCGTTCCAATATTGTAGATGATATTCAACATCTCCTTTATTTTGTATATTTGCAGAACTTATCTCTGTTGCAAACACACTAGGACTTAATGCTGAAAAAATTGTTAATACTAACATAAGTATTGCTAATATTCTTTTATTTTTTACTTTTATCATTTTACCAAATCCTTTCCATAATAAAAGACACTTAAAATTAAGTGCCTTTCAGTTATTTATTAAATTTCTAAACTTTCATCTATTTGTTCAGCTTTTAATTTTTCAATTTCATTAATAAGTTCTTTAGTTTCTTGATATTCTTTATCATTTTCAAAGTTTTCATCACATTCTAAATCTTCTTTAATAGTTTTTAAGTGTGAAATAATATTATCAGGACTATTTTGTAATGTTCTAAGTGTTTCTTCTAGTAGATTTTTTCTTGCATCACTATCTATTTCAATATTTCCATAGTCATCAACAAGATCATACCAATTATAATTAGCCTCATATTCTATTATTTTATTAGCCAATTTTTCTATATCTATAATAAACCTCCTTTCCTATATGATATAACATTGTGTGCATATAAATTGCCCATTGTTATAATAATCTCTTGCATATATTTTAATTGTACCAAATTTATATTTAATTTTATCAATTACTCTTTGTTTAGTATATGTAAATTGAGAAGTATCTTCAACAATAGAACTATCTATAACAATGTTATATCCATATAATTTCATATCTTCACTTTGATTACTATTTATAACATTTTTTATCGTGTTAATCATAGTATCATTAATTTTATATTCTTCTCCAATAGTTACAGGCTTTTCTTCTTTGACAACTTCTTGTTCCGTTTTTTCAGGTTGTACTTGTATGGATTCATCTTTTGTTTGTGGTGTATTGTTATTATCTTTTTTTATTTCTGTATTTTCCTGATTTACTTCAACAATAGGTTGTTTATTATTAGTAGTAACTTGTGGAGTAGAATTCTTATTGTTTTTTACTTCAGTTTCACTTTCAGCAACTGGAGTCTTTTCAGTAACTTCTTTTTGTGATTGAGTTATGCCATTATTTATCAGTTCTGATGTTGTTTGTTCATCTGAAGTTTGTAATTGATTTGTACTTTCCACATTTTCCACTATATTTTGTGGATTTATATTTTCTATAACATTTTCTGAATTTGTTTTTTGATAAGTTATGTATGTTGATAATATTGCTATTCCAAATATTAAAATAAAAGCTATAATTAAATATTTTTTCATAATTAGATCATCTCCTTATACTATAATTATAAATTATTTCAAGGAGCAATCCCAAACCCTTTTTTAATATTTATTGCCCATAACTCATTCCTTCAGAAGATTCTATTGCTTGAACGCAAAGTCTTTTATCTTTTTGTCCTGCAACACAAGTAATTAAAGTAATTCTATTGTCCTCAGTTTCTTGTAAATAAGACCAATCTTCCTCACTAATTATTTCTTTTGTTGTTACAACATATCGTTTAGTTCCATAATTAGTTTGATAAAAAATTTCACTTCCAATTTTTATTTTCTTTAAATTTTTAAAGAAATCTCCTTGACTACCTGAATTATGAGAGGCTAAACCTACATTTCCTTCATAAATAGAAGTAGAAGGGAAGTGTCCTATTGTTTCTGATAAGGTAGATAATTCAACACTTTCTCTAATAGGTGCATTATCAAGCAAAATGTCAGGTATAGTAAGAGTACCTATTTCATCATCATAATGAATAATATCTTGTTCTATATTTTCAAGAGGTGTATCATCTAAATCTGAATTATCTCCAATTTGTATGCTTTCAGCATCTTTGTTTGCTTTATATACAGGATATTTTACTGCAAAAAAAATAACCCCTATAAGAGTTATAATTGCAATTAATATTATTGCTATTAAAAATCTATTTTCCTTTTTCATAATGCCTCCTATAATCTAACTTCTATACTATATTTTTCACTATCTGTATTTACTAAAGTTTTTATCTTATTTTTACCTTTGCTAATAGTTATCATTTTGCCTTGTAATTTATTTGTAAGTCTTTTTGAGAATTCTAATTTATATTTATTTGTTACTTCTGACATAGAATATTTTGTTAAGTTTATTGTATTATTATTTAATATAGTTTTGCCAACTTTTATATATTTACCATCTCTGTAATTATAAACCGTTACATTTTTAGAAAGAAAGAATAAAATAACTAAAATAATTACTGTTGATCCACTTGCTATTGGAATTATATTATTTTCTTTCTTTTCAACAACTTCAGGACTAACAGTAGGTATTTCTTCTTCAACTTTGTTATATTTTACTGTATATGTATATGGTGTTAATATCTCCTTTGTTGCTGTTCCTGTGTATTCTGCTGTAACACTATAAGTATTAGGATAATTTACTCTTTGTTTTCCTGCATAGTAACATTTTGCTGTATATAGATCTGCGACTTCATATTCGCCTATCATTTTAGTTGTTTCAACTTCCCACTCAACATTTAATAAGTCTAAGGTTAATCCATCTTTTTCTGTTTGTTTAGGTATAAAATCTAGGTCATTTCTTTCTAAGCCAGTATAATTTATAGTTTCTTCTATTAAATCTTCTCTAAAGCCATTGTAGTTTGTTTTAATTTGTATGTTCTCTGTATTTAATTGATATTCTCCTATATAACCATCCTTTTCATAATGTATAGTTCTTCCTAATTGATTTATAATACTATTTAAGTTATTAGTACCACTTGTAATTTTCTTTGTTGTTGAAATATCAATGGTATCTGTTGTAGTTCCACCTTCAGAAGTATAACTATCAAATGTGTACTTTTCTCCAAAAACTTCAATATCTTTATCTAAAGTTTCAATAAAAGTGTCTTTTTCATCTTCTTGTACTAAATATGTTTTATAACAATTTAGTTTGTCATCAGTAATATCTGTATTTTCTTGTGTAACAGCTAAACAGTTTGTAGTTGTAAGCAAAGTACAAAAACTGCATACTGCCAATACTTTTTTAAACCAATTCATTGTAAACCTCCTAAAATATATTTATTATTCCAAATTTATTAGCAAGATAGGTAGCTCCAATAGAGCAAAGTATTATAATGCCTAAATAGAATAATATATTAAATATTCTTGATAAAATATCAAATAAAAAAAGTAGTGCTTTTAGAACTGGATTCTGTTCATTAACAACTACTTGTTCATCGTATTTTTCCTTTATTTTTTTCTTTTTTAAATAATCTTTATACAAATTTTTCTTCATTATCTACCTCTTTTCAGAAAACTAAATAAACCTTTCTTTTCAACAACTTCAAGCTTATTAGATTTTTCAGTAATATATTCTTTAAATATTTCGTGGTACATATCTGTATTTATATTGCTATTAAAGGTATCTGTTGTATATTCAGAAAAATATATATGTTTTATATATTGTTTTAAAATTCTTTTGAATTTAGCTTTTTCCTCATTACTAGAAAAGTTAAAAATATAATTTACATCAGGTATTTTTTCTAACAAACTTAAAACTCTAAATGTTTCATCTGTTTCCCAAGCTTTTGTGCCTCCAACTATAATTTTAATTTCTTTTGATAAAAAATTATCTAAAGTATTTTCATTTAAAATTCCATAGTCATAAATATAAAAGTCATATCCATATTGCATAGCATCAATTTTATTGTCATTACTATACAAATCTATTCCTTTATATGTATAAAATCCGTCTTTTTTTGCCACTCCTTCTAATGTTTCAATATTTTTAATTTCATCTTTATCAGTAGCACAAATATAACAAGCATTCATATTAAGGCTTTTTAAAAACATTGTAATCAGTATTGCTTGTGTAGTAACTCCTATGTGTTTTTCAGTTCCTGCAACTGCTATATTAACAAATTGTTTTAGTTTTTTATATTCCTTTTTGATAATGACTTTATTCTTTTTTTCTTCATCAAGTTTTTGCCTAAATCTAACAGCATCTTTGTATTGACAGCCTTCATTACTTAAACAATTTCTAAATTGCTCCTTTTGTTCAAAATATGTACTAGCATTTACAAAATTATAGATTCCTTCATTAAACAATTTAGCAAGTAAACTGTTACCTTCTTGAAAACCTAAAGCAACTATTATTATTTTTATATTATACATACTTTTTATTGCTACAACTGCTTGTACTATTTCATTTTCTGTTTCTTTTGTAGAGGCAATATCTATTATAATTT
>CALXLP010000054.1 GCA_944389225.1 uncultured Clostridia bacterium
ATTACATTTCCTAAAGCTCCATAATCACAAAAAGCGTACTGACATTTATCATATTTGTCGTACACTCTTTTATAAAACTCTATAAATTTTTCATATATCTGCTCTGGATCATATACACCAGATAAATCCATTTCATCTAGTATGTAAACATTTCTAAAATTATATGCGATACCACTTGCTACAAATTTTATTTTTGATTTTCCAGCACCATAATCTACACCGATTGTTACTATTGCTAATTCTTCTTTTACTTTGTCAACTAAGAAATCCTGTGTTTTATCAGCAAATAGCATATATATTGTACCTTCGGCTGCTTTCCAATCTCCTAGTATATATCTATCAAAAAACACTGTTCCTCTATATTCTGTTTCTAACGCTTGTAATACTTCTTTTGCTAAAAAAGGATTATCATATAGTGTATATTTTTGTTGATAAATATCAGCATCACTATCTAAAAACTTTTTAAACCAATGTGAAGGTCCTTCTGGATTACAAGTTCCATCAAATTTACTGTATGGTTTATCCAACCTAGATTTTAGCATTTGAAAAACGCCTTCATCCCAAGTTGCAACCTCATCTCCATAGCAATATTTAAAACTTGGTCCTCTTATTTTATTTATATGCTTTTTATTATCCGCACCTAAGCAATAACATTTTTCCCCAAACAAATAAGCTGTATTATCTGATTTAATATCAGACACCAGCTCTGTTCCCCATATATTTTGTAAAGGTTCTATTACGTTTCTTTGTAAAGTTCCTTTTGTGTTTCCTAATATTACTATTAAACCTTGTTGCCCTACTACATTTCTTATTCTTTTTGGAATAACATAATAATCTAAATATGTTTTTCCACTTCTTGTTGCTCCATATTTTATGTTCCATCTCCTATTAGCATTGTCTAAAAATTCTCTTTGTTTAACTGAAAGCATTAAACAACACCGCCTAATCCTTTTAATACTTCATCTAGTTTATCTAACGTTTCTTTGTTTGTTTCTTTGTTATCTCCTATTATTTCATTTAAATCTTTTAAAGCAGATGCTAATAGTTTTAATCCTTGTCTATCTATTATTCCTTCCATTGTTTCTATTTCTTCTTTTTCTGTTATTTCTTCTTCGCTTGGCTTACTTACTTTATAATCATATTTAACCTTCTTTGTTTTTTTCTTGTTTTTTACTATGTAAGTTTCTAATTGATTATTTGCTTTTATAATATTAAGTGCCAAATCATTTGCAATTGATTTAATATTCACTAATTGTTGTGCTTCTTTTTCGGCTTCTTTTTCTGTTACTTTTTCTATTGTTTTTGTCGCCTTTTTGTCTTCTTTTTGTCTCTTTTTCTCTTTCCATCCTGATGTATGTTTTCTAGTAGTTCCATTGTTCTTTATTTCTTTGTTTTTCAAAAAATCACTTACTGATTTATAATCACTTAATATATATTCTTTTTCTAACTGCTTCCAATCATATTTAGCCATCAACCTCCACCTACTCTTTTTGTTCTTTCATTTTGTTTATTTTGTATTCAAAACATCTATTGTAAAACTTACAATCTTTACATTGTGTTCTAATGCATTTGTTGTAATTTATATATTCTTCTTTATTTGACATATTATTCTTCCTCTGTACAATACATTTTGTTGTTTGCTAGTATTATTTTGCAATCTATGTTCTTTTTGCATTTACTACAATGTTCTTCTTTGTACTTTTCTAATTTTTCTTGTATTGTCATTTTTATACACCTCTTTTGGTCTAGGTCGAAGGAGTCGAACCTTCAATCTCAGGTGTCCAAGACCTGCATCTTACCAACAAGACTTGACCTAGATATACAGGAATTGCACTAATTTTGCTTAGTGCATTTCCAGAAACCTTTTCTACTTCTTGGTAGATAGGTAATTTATTTCACAATTCTTTAACTATATCCACAAATAGTTAGTAATTGTTGAAAACTAATTTAAAGCATTTCTTATTCTTGAAAGTTTTTCTTCTAATTTTTTTAATTGATTATTTTGACTTATAACATCTTCTCTTAAACAAGATATAGGTCTTGGCTCTCCTTCTACTGCTTCTTCTACTCTATCTCCACTTAAAAGTGTTTCAATATCATTTGTCATCATGATTAATTCAGCTAATTTTTTTGTGTTTTCTTGTGATAAGTCACAGATTTTTATGCTTTTTTCTTCCATTTCTATTCCTCCTAATCCTTCTTAAATTATAGAATGCATTGTTTTATGATTCTTTAAATAATCCATTGCACTCCAATATGTTAATCCTTTTTCTTTTGCTTTCTTTATATAATTTGTTGCACTTTCTTTAGTCCATTTTCTTTTCATTTATTGTTCCTCCTTATAAAACTAAAAAGAGCAAACATTAAATAACGTTTACTCTTCTTAAAAAATAGAAACCTTTATACTTGTTTTTTATTGGCAACTTTGGATTAGTGTATTTTTCAAATACAATTACTAATTTTTCTATTATAATTATATTAAATAAGAACGGAACTTTTCAATACATTTTTTCGGAAGCTTTTCGGAAATTTTTATACATTTACAATTTTCAGTATATGTTGTATAGCCTTATCTCTAGTCGTTCTTAATTGCCTTTCTGTTATCGTTTTTTTATATTCTTGCTCGTATGTTTTTATGACTTTATTCCAATTTTTTCCTTGGTTATTTATATATAATTGCTCTAATACAAATGCTTCCTTTTCATTTATTTTATCTAGCCAATTTTTTACTCTTGCAATTTTTATATCAATGTTCTCTCTCTCTGCATTTAATCTTTGTATTTCTTGATTCAAAAAAGCTCTGTCTTCTTTGTTTATATGTTTTATTTCTTTTTTATAATTTAATGCTGTATTTAAAACTTTATCAGATATTTTATTTGTTTTACTAGGTGTGCTGTCATATGTTCTTCCTGTAACTTGCATATTCTCAATCACTTCTTCTGCTGTATCTTCATATACTGTCCCTGCATAATCTAACCTTTTCTGATATTCATAGAGTTTTATTTCAATCTCTATTTTTTTGCCTTCATTTTCTTTGTGTTTTATTAACATATTTTCAATATCTTCTTTTATATATTGCAATCTTCTGTACCTCCTATTCTTCAAACAGATAACATATTTTATATTTATTTCTTATTAAATTATCTTTTCTCATTGCTCTACTTAACTCTCTTGGTGTTATATCCAGAAAAATAATTACTTCTTTTAAAGGTCCTACTCTTAAACATTGCTCTTCTTCGTTGTATATTCCATAAATACTCATTTGTTTTCCTCCTATATCTTTACATTATCTGGATTGGCTTTAAATCCTTTCATGCTAAATTGTTCTTGTAATAAACCTAAATCATATCTACTAAAGCATTCATAATATCCTGCAATCATTTCTTTGTATTGAAATAAGTTTTCATTACACTGTTTTACAAATATGTACTCATGATTGTTTTTGCTTATTACTTTTGGTATTTTCATAATTTATCACTTACTTTCTTTTATTTATTATTCGTATAATAAATCTATTAATAAATTTGTCACTTCTTCCTTGTCATAAAAATTTTTACTTTTTTCTATAACTTCTTCTATCTTCTTTTTGCTAATAAATTTTTCTTCAACATATTTCATTATTTCATCTCTTAATTCCATGTTATTTCTAGTAAAAATTCTTGAAAAATCATCATCAAAATCACTACCCATATTACTTTTCCTCTCTTTCTTTGAAATAATATTCTTCTATTTTATTGTCATCAAAAATTATATTATTAACTGGGACTTCTTCTAAATGTCCATCTTCAAATTCTATTATTCCTAATAAATATTCATTTTTAAATATGTCATTTTTCTTAATCCATTGATGAAATAAACATTTCCTTCCCATAACTTTACAAATTCTATATTCATTTATTTCTAATTCTTCTATTTCTTTGTTTTCTTCTATTACTTCTACTTCTTTATACAACATTTCTGCACAAGTTAAATAATTTTGTATTAAAAAACTATCTTCATCAGGTACTTTATATAAATTACACCCTTTATCAAATTCAAATATTTTATCCTCTATTTTTATCTTTTCAGGTAATTTATCTCTATCTTCTACCCATATATTTAATAAATCAATTACTTTCATTTTTCTACCTTCTTTCTTAAACTTCTTCATCTACCTCTTTCATAAATCTTTTAGCTTTTTCTCTTGCATCTTTTTGATATCTGCTATAAACATGTGTTGCAATTACTTTCTTGTCACTCCATTTGTATAAATAATCATCTACAACTGTAGAATAAACATTGTATAGTTCTTTGTTTTTCTTTTTATGTAATAACAATCCCATTATTTCTTTTCTCCTTTATTTAACTTATTTATTTTGTATTTTAAATAATTTATATCTTCTATCCCATAAATTTCATCTAAATATCTGTGATATTCTTTACCTAATTCATCTTTTAATACAAAATACCATGCTCCACCATCATCTATTTCACAGTCTAAATCTACATTTATTAGTTCCCAACATTTATAAATAATTGAATAATTTATTATAAAATATTTAAAATAAAAAGTATTTCTTCTTTCCGTTTTTAGCATTTTGTAATCTTTCATTATTTTTTTCCTCCTTCTATGATATTTAATATTTCTCTGGCATAAGGTTTGACTGAGTATTCTTTAACTCCTACTGTAATATAAGAATCTCCTATTATTTTTTTGATACAATAATCTTTTTCTATATCGTCTTTTAGTTTATCTATTACTTTATCTAATATAGATTCTTTTTGCTCTAGCTCTTTTATTCTTGTTATGTTGTGATTATGTTCTGCTTTTAGTGCCGTATTTTGAAATTCTAATTCTCTTATATAGTCTAATATATATTCTATCTTTATATTATCATCATCAAATTCAAATATATAATCTTTATGCTCTGTTAATATTTCTATTAAGTGTTCTTTATCTTCTTTTTCTTTTACTTCTTTATTCATTAGTTGTTCCTCCACCAATTTATTTGTTTCTAAATCTATTTTCGCATTTAATGTTTTCCATACTTTGTCTACTTCATATAATGGAAATATGTCATCTTTTAAGCAATGTATCTTTTTATTGTATGAAGATATTAAAAGTGGACAATTTTCACAACCTTCAGTATTATTACATATATCGTATATTTCCTTTATCTTTAATTCTTTCACTAGTTTTATATTACTCATCTTTATCTTCCTTCCTCTAAAAATCTTTCTATTGCTATTCTTGTTTCTTCTTTGTAACAGTCTTGTACTTTATCTTGTAAATATTCTAAAAAGTTTTTTAATCTTTTATCTTCCATAATTCTTTATTCTCCTTCCTCTAACATTCTTTTATATGCTTCTTTTAAATCTACTTGTCCTATAAATTCACAATCTTCTTTTGTTGTATTATAATCTGCATATATATTAACTTCATCACCAAACATAGTTTCAACTGCAAATGGTTCTAAGCAATAACCTATTTCATCTTCTTTATCTAATGCAAATTTAATATGCACATCTAGCTCTTTATTTTCTATCTTGTTTAATTTATCAATTAATTCTTTTACTTTCATCTTTATTCTCCTTTCTCTACCTTACATATAAAACAATTGCTTCATAATGTTCTATATTTTGATTAACATAGTTTTTTATTACCTCTTCATATTCTTCTTGCGATAAATCTGCATATTTTTCTTCATCTGCAAGTGTATCCATATAATATTCTTCTACTTCTTTTCTATCATCTGAAAATACTAAATCTCCCCATCTTTCATATTTATATATTTCACTTTTATATGCTCTAAAATCTTCCATAACAGTACAACCATAATCTCCTGCTACTTCATCGTTATTCATCATAAATACAAGCGGTAATTTTGGATTCTCTTGTACTAATTTTATTAATTCTTCTTTATTGTTTATATCTCTCATCTTTCTCCCTCTACCTCCTTTATAGCTTCTTCTAATTCTTCTTCCGTTATTTCTTCTAAGTCTTTTAATACTTTTTCTATGTCTTTTAGATTGTTAATCATTTTTATTCTCTACTTTCTCAAATTTGTTCTATTTTTATACTTTTTTAATAAACTTGTACTAGTTTTTGTGCTTAAGTTTGTTAATTTCTACTCATTTTTAACACTTTTCTACTAATCCGTGCTTGGATTAGGTCATATAATATTTCATAATCATCATCCGTTAGTTTTATATATCCATGATTACTAATTCTTTTGTTCCAAGTAAATATAGTCCAAAAATTTCTGTATTCATGCTTTCTATTAAAATTATCATCAAAACTTATTGTAGTTCCTTTTTTATCTCCTCTGATTCTATAGTATTCTTCTATTTTTCCAGTATCTTTATTGTATATGGGTTTAAAACCAAACTTCTCTAATTCTTTTAAATCTACATCGTCTTTTATTTTTAACATTCTTCACTTTTCCTTTCAAAATATTTCTTTATTTCTTCTACAGTCCTTACATCATCTTGTTTAAATGCTCTTGCTATTAAATCTATTATCTTATCTTTCCTTTCTAGTTCT
>CALXLP010000055.1 GCA_944389225.1 uncultured Clostridia bacterium
AAATGTCCAAATAGAAACGTCCCCAATTGTCCCTTTTTTACTATCTTCTTCTATATCTTCCACAAATGCAACCTGTTCTTCCATTGTTCGTGGTATTTGGAACTACATTAATTCTAGTCGTAATTTCATCATTATTACAAGAATTATTTCCATTACTATCTACAATTCTAATAACGCCATTGATTGTATTTGCTGTATTAATACCATTACCATTATCACATCTACAGTCATTGTTATTATCATTATTACAACAGCAATCTCTACCATTATGATTACTACTAATTGTAAGTAAATTATTCGTATTTCCATTTGCACAACTACTATTAATTGTTAATAAGTCACCATTTCCATTATTTTGACAACAACTACTTATCGTTAATAAATCATTTTCATTATTATTACAACAACGATTTCTTCTACAACAGTTCTCATCATGATTGTTATTCTTAAAGAATCTACATATCAAACAAGTAATCAATGCTGTAATATAGCTGATAAATGTATATACCAATGTCGCTACCAAAATGATTAGATTACCTATAATAAATGTAATGATAACACCTATCGCAAATATGATTCCTGCCACCAATGCTGGACATTTTAATATTTTTTGTAGAGCTATAGAAAATATAATAACAGCCAATGGTATTGCAAAAAATATAAGTAAAATTGTATTCATATGCTTTCTCCTTTTTTCTTTTTTACTATATTTTATGCATAATCCATTGACTTTGTTCATATGATTAATAGATTATAAACAAAATAATTTAAATTAGCTTTTTTTCTCATACTCTACACTAACTAAATATAGCCCTTGTGGTGGTAATGTTTTTCCTGCATTTTCTCTCTTTTTAGATTGTATAATGGTCTGTATTTCGTTTGGTTGTATCTTTCCTAAGCCTACTTCTACAAGTGTTCCTGAAATAATTCTTACCATATTATATAAAAAGCCATTTCCTGTTAATTCTATATAAATTCTTTCATTTCCTGCATCTATTACCTCCGCCTTATAGATTGTTCTTACACTACTTTTGCTACTTGTTCCACTTGCTTTAAATGCCTTAAAATCATGTTCTCCCTCAAAATATTTTACAGCTTCTTGCATTTTTTGTATATCTAGTTTCATTGGTATATGTGTCTCTAAATTTCTATAAATGGCGGTTCCATATTTTGAATTATTAATAATATATCGATATGTTTTTCTCTTACAATTTAATCGACTATGAAATCTTTCTTCTACTTCTTCTGCTGATTTTATAACAATTGACTTTTTCAGATTAGAATTTAAGGCTATTGGAATCTTTTCAATTGGTATATTCGAATTTGTTTTAAAATTAGCTACTTGTCCAAGAGCATGAACACCAGCATCTGTTCTACCAGATGCTGTTAAATCTACTTCTTCACCTGTTATTCGCTGTATTGCTTTTTCAATTTCTCCTTGAATATTTAATTTGGTTGGTTGCTTTTGCCACCCATTAAAATCTTTCCCATCATATTCAATTACTAATTTAATATTTCTCACAATTTTATTTCCTTTCCATTTTATAAATAAAAGTCGCTGTATATGCGACTTTTAATCTTTCTTTTCTTCCTCTTCTTTTGCTTTTTCTCCTTGTTTTTCCTTATGTAATTTTTCTCTTATTTCTTTTAACTTAATTCTTCTTTCTCTTTTCTCTACTGCAAATCTCTTAGTTACTACATTGGTAATTAATATCTTTTTCAAAGCATCTTCACTAACATCAGCAATTAAAGTTCCATCTTTTGCAATGGAAATTTTTCCCGTTTCTTCAGAAACAACAACTACAATACTATCAGATTCTTTAGAAATACCGATAGCTGCTCTATGTCTTGTTCCTAATTCTTTTGCGATATCATTATCATCAGCAAGTGGTAAAACACAAGCTGCTGCTGCAATCTTATTTCCTGAAATAATAACTGCTCCATCATGTAATGGTGTCTTTGGCTCAAAAATGTTAACCAACAATTGAGGAGATACATCTGCATTCATTGGTATTCCAGTAGCTATAACATCTTGTATTTTGATATCTCTTTCTATAACAATTAAAGCTCCTATTTTATTTTTGGATAATTCTACTGCCGCAATAACAATTTTATAAATATCTTCCTTTGTTTTGGTTGCTAAATCTTTATCAATTCCAAAAAATTTTGTAAATTTATTGGTTCCTAATTGTTCTAGACCTCTTCTTAACTCTGGCTGGAATATAACAATAATTGCAATCACTCCTAAATTCATGATTCCTGTTAAAATCCAATTTAAAATTTGCAAGTTAAATAATCCACTTAACCAAGTAATGACAATTAATAATACAATTCCCTTTATTAACTGCCATGCTCTAGATCCTTTTACAATTTTTAGAAAAGAATATATTAAAAAGATTACGATTGTTAAATCTATAATTAGTGTAATTAATTCAAATGGATTTTCTTGCAATGATTTTATATATCCTACTATATTATCTGTATAGAAATTCTCCCAATTCATTCCAAAATCAATTATCATATTTTTACCTCTTTTATTATATCATTAGTGAATAGATTAATGTTGAAGCTGTTGCAAGTACCATTAATAATGCTAAAACACCAGCCATTACTTTTACAAAGATCTCTCCTTTATCATATTTTTTTACCTTTTTAACTTGTTCTTGTTGTTTTTTCTCCTTTTTCATGTTCATCTTCCTTTCTTAGATTATATATATTATATCATAAATATTTTGTTTTTCAATTCTAACTTTTACTTTCCCCACCGAAGTGGGGGAATTTAATCCTCACTATAAAAGTAGAAGTATCCATCATACTTCAGGATTAAATCCACTTCTTCAGGGGTATACCCCTGATTTTTAATCAACCATTCTCTCCGTAATTCAATGGCGTTTTCATTTTCAGTGGACAAACTGTCCACCTCCCTTCTTGTAAAAAAAACATTGTTTCAGACTACAGATTTTATTATATCATATTTTACATAATATATCAATCAATCTAATTATAAAAATATTAGGAAAGATATAACGTAAATATATTATATTATTTCATAATTTCTAATATCATTTTTGGTTTTTCAATCTCTTGTTCTTCTATTTTTATCACTTCTAATAATTTCTTTTTTGCTTCTTCTAATTTTTCTTTTGAATTTGCATATATGGTGACTAACACATCTTCTTTTTCTACTTTATCAGAAACCTTTTTGTTTAATATAATTCCAACTGCATTATCAATACTGTCTTCTTTTCTAATTCTTCCTGCTCCTAAATCACAGACAATTTTCCCAACTTCTTTTGCTTTCATACTTTGAATATATCCACTTTTTTGACTATATACATTTTCTATATAACTTGCTTTTGGAAATCGGTTCGTATCTTTAATATATGAAGAATCTCCCCCTTGATTTTCTACCAATTGTATGAATTTCTCATATGCTTTTCCATTTTCAATATTCTTTAATAATCTTACTTTATTTTCTTCGATATTTTCTCCTTTACCCGCAAGTTTTACCATATAAGCACCTAGTTCTAATACCACATCTTTTACATCTTCTGGCATATCACCTTTTAAAGATTGAATTGCTTCTATAACTTCTAAGGAATTTCCTACTGCATATCCCAATGGTTCATCCATATTTGTCAGTACACATACTGTTTCTTTATTTGCTAATCTTCCAATTTCAATCATTTCTTCTGCTAATTCTTCTGCCTTATCTTTTGATTGCATAAAAGCTCCTGAACCACAAGTAACATCTAATACAATTTTTTGTGCTCCACTTGCAATCTTTTTACTCATAATACTAGAAGCAATTAATGGTATACTTTCTACACAAGAAATACTATCTCTTAAACTATATATTTTTTTATCTGCTGGTGCTAAATTTAATGTCTGAGAAATCATACTAATTCCTATTTTTTCCACATTTTGTACAAAATTGTGGATATTAATACCTGTTTGATATCCTGGTATAGATTCTAATTTATCAACAGTTCCTCCTGTAAATCCTAATCCTCTTCCAGACATTTTGGCTACAGGTACGCCTAAAGAAGTAACTAGCGGTAATAAGATTAAAGATACTTTGTCTCCTACACCTCCTGTTGAATGTTTATCAACAATCACTTCATTTAAGCTTGACAAATCTAGTTTTTCTCCTGAATTTGCCATTGCAATTGTTAAATCTGTTGTCTCTTGTTTTGTCATTCCATTTAAATAAATTGCCATAATCAATGCAGAAGCTTGATAATCTGCTATTTTATCATGCGTATACCCTTCTATAAAATATGTAATTTCTTCTTTGGATAATTCTTTTTTATCCCTCTTTTTCTCTATAATTTCTAAAATGTTCATATATTTTCTCCTATACAAAATGTTTAATAAATGTTTTTCTATGTATTGGACATGGTCCATATTCCTTTAATGCTGCTATATGTTTGGCTGTTCCATATCCTTTATGATTCATAAAACCATATTGTGGATAAATTTCATCCCACTCACGCATAATTCTATCCCTTGTTACTTTTGCAATGATTGAGGCAGCTGCTATATTATAACATTTAGCGTCTCCTTTAATAATCGAATCATAAGGAATTCCTTTTGTATTAATATGTGTTAAAGCATCTACTAATATTAAATTGGGTTTTACATCTAACTCTTCTACTACTTTTGTAACGCCTTGTTTTGTTGCATTTAAAATATTAATGTCATCTATCACATCTTGTCCGATAATCGCAACCGAATAACTTATGGCCTCATCTAAAATCACATCATATAACTTTTCTCTCTTCTTCTCTGATACTTTTTTAGAATCATTTACCCCTTCTATCATAGAATCTTTTGGCATAATAACTCCTGCAACGACAACAGGACCAGCTAATGGCCCTCTTCCTGCTTCATCTATTCCACAAATATACTCAAATCCTTTATCATAAAGTTCTTTTTCCATACTTTTTAAATTTGTTAATCTTTCTAGTTCTTTTTCTTTTATTGTCTCCACACTTCTTTCCTTAGTTTTCTTATTTCTTTTCATTATACATGCTTTGCTTATAATTCTATCTGTTCTATATCTGTTAAAGAATATTTTCCTTGATATCCCATTGTATGATAAATCTCTGCTGTTGTATCATTTATATTATATACAATAACATACCATCCTTCTTCATCATTGGATTCTACATCATTAATTCCCATTTTTTCTAAATTTTCTGTTGTCAATTTATACACATTTTCATTATCAATATCTTGTTGGCTAATACCAATATTTAATAATTCATCTATAATACTATCACCAGAAGTAACTAATGTGCCTTTGTCTTCACCATTTAATTCACTTTGTGCCTTTGCTTTCATTTCATCAGTAGCATTTTCTGGGTCTATCCCTAAATCAAAGCTTGCATTTTCTACAAATTCTCTTGCTTTTGTTTCAATTAATAACATATTGGTTTTCAATCCCTCTAAATTAGCTTTCTGGATTGATTCTTTTCCTGTATGAATTGTTATACTTGCTAAGATTATTAAAACAATGATTGTTATTGATAATACTACTAATGTTATCCCGTTTTGATTATTTTGTTTCATATGTTTTCCACCTCTATATTTCTATTATTTATCACAAATCCTTTTTTATTCTTCAATTTTTTATATTATATCTTTTTATCTGCTTTTTTTCAATAAAATTTGATTGAAAATCTTTTTTCTTTTGCATAGATTTTATATAATAGGCTTATAAAAACCCTATTTCCTTCACATAAAATTCACAAATATATTGTATTATATGTTCAGAATAGGTTAATATATATATAATTGTAGGAGGTAATATATATGGAAAATAATAATCAAGAAAATGAAACAAACCATTCAAAATTTAAAACTGTTTCAAATCCAGGAAACTATAAAGCAGTTTATGAGATTGATGATAAAACAAAAAAGAAATCAAACTTTGGAAGAAATATTGTTTTACCATTCTTTAGTGGAATTGTTGGATGTGCAGTTGTACTAGGTACCTGTTTCGGAGTTCCAACTATTAGAAATCAAATAATGGGTACTACAAATTCTGGTACATCTAATACTTCTAGTACACAGGCATCAGGATATGTTGACCAAGTTTCTTTATCTAATTATTCTGATACTGCTGTATATGCAGCTAACAAAATTTTGCCATCAATTGTTGGTATCCAAATTGAATATAATGTAACATCTATGTTCTCTATTTTTGG
>CALXLP010000056.1 GCA_944389225.1 uncultured Clostridia bacterium
CTCATTTCCAATAATCCATCTAAAAATATCCAAAATATCTTCTGTTACATACATCTGCCCACAACTTTTGTTTTCATGGTCCACTTGAACAAAAACAGGCATGTTATTTTTATCTCCATTGAAATATTTTATAGCACCTCTTAATTTCTTCTTTTCTTCTTCATCAGCATTGGTAATATTTAATACCAAAACCTTATGTTTTTGTTCTCCAAAATCTTTGATGTCATTCGCAACAATTTTTGTGGCATCATCTTCACGAATACTTAATCTACCTTCTACTAATACGATATTTTCTTCTGTTAGGCTTGAACCTGCTTTCATATAGGCATTTTCAAATACAATAATTTCTGATTGACCATATAAATCTTCAATCGTAACAAATGCCATAATTTTGTTATTTTTTGTATATTTCTTTTTGATAGAAGTAATAATTCCTGCATATTTGACATGATCTCCATCAGAAAATCTTGGTTTTTCTAAATTGATTTCTCCCCCATCATATTGCATTGATGCATTTTGCTCATCAATTTCTTTCATTTGCATTGTGTTAATATTGGTTTGTCTTTCAATTTGGTTTCTTAATTTTTCCAATGGATGTCCTGATATATAGATACCTAACATTTCTTTTTCTATTGATAGTAAGTCTCTTTCTGACATTTCTTCATGTTCTTCAAATACATATTTCTTTTCATTCATTTCCTTTTTGTCTTCTTCAGAGCCTAAATCAAACATAGAAACTTGTCCTGAAAATCCTTTTTTCTTACTACTTTGAATCGTATCTACAATGTTTTCAAAAGATGCAAGTAATGTGCTTCTGGTTTGCTCAAAATTATCAAATACACCAGCTTTTATTAAACTTTCAATACATTTTTTGTTAACAGCATCATCTGCAATCCTTTCACAAAAATCTGTAAAGCCTTTATAATCACCATGTTCATTTCTTTCTCGAACAATGTTATCTACTGGCACAGTTCCTACATTTTTGATACTACCTAACCCAAATCGAATTTTTCCATCTTCAACTGTAAATTTGGTACTACTTTTATTAATTTCTGGTTTTAATATTTCAATTCCTAACTTTTTACATTCATCAATATATTGTGGAACTTTATCTAAGTTTCCTAAAAAGCTATTTAAGGTTGCTGCCATAAATTCTGCTGGATAATATGCTTTTAAATATGCTGTCCTATATGCGACAACTGCATAACAAGCAGCATGTGATTTGTTAAATGCATATTTTGCAAATTCTGCCATTTCATCGAAAATCTTATTGGCTGATTCTGCATCTATTCCATTTCTTACACATCCTGGCACAATGACATTTCCATTTTCATCTACTTGTCCATTAATAAAAACTTCTCTTTCTTTTGCCATAACATCTAGTTTTTTCTTTCCCATGGCTCTTCTTACCAAGTCTGCTCTTCCTAAAGAATATCCTGCCAAGTTTCGTACAATTTGCATAACTTGTTCTTGATACACCATGCAACCATATGTTACGTTTAAGATTGGCTCTAAGCTTGGATGGGTATATTCATTATGTCCTGGATGTTGTTTTCCTTTAATATATCTTGGAATTTGGTCCATTGGTCCTGGTCTATATAAAGAAACACCGGCAATTAAATCTTCTAAGCAGTCTGGTTTTAGTTCCTTCATGAAGTTTGTCATTCCTTGTGACTCAAATTGGAAAATACCGCAAGATTTTCCCTCTTGCCATAATTTATACACCTTAGGGTCTGCCATTTCTTTATCAAATTCGACTTTAATTCCTCTATCTTTTTCCACCATTTCAATAGTATCTTGAATAACCGTTAACGTTCTTAATCCTAAGAAGTCCATTTTTAATAATCCTAGTTCTTCCAATGTTGTCATAATATATTGGGTAGAAATTTGCCCATCACGAACATATAAAGGTACATAGGTATCTACTGGATCTTTTGTAATAACCACTCCACATGCATGAGTAGATGCCTGTCTTGGCATTCCTTCCAATCCCATGGCAATATCTAATAGATTTTTTACTTGTGGATCATTTTCATATTTTTGTCGTAATTCTATATTTTGTTCTAAAGCCTTTTTTATAGTGATATGTAATTCATTTGGTATCATTTTTGCCAATGTATCTGCTTCTGCATAAGGAACATCTAATACTCTTGCTACATCTCGAATAACCATTCTTGCAGACATGGTTCCAAAAGTAATAATCTGTGAAACATGGTCATGTCCATATTTTCGAGATACATAATCGATTACATCTTGTCTATGTGTATCACTAAAGTCAACGTCAAAATCAGGCATACTAATTCTTTCTGGATTTAAGAATCTTTCAAATAGCAAATCATATTTCATTGGGTCAATATCTGTAATTTCAATCGCATATGCAATAATAGAACCTGCTCCTGAACCTCTTCCTGGTCCTACTGCAATATCATGGGTTTTGGCATAATGAATAAAATCCCACACAATTAGGAAATAGTCCACATATCCCATCTTTTTGATGACACCAATTTCATACTCTGCTCTATCTAAAATTTCTTTACTTGGATTTTCTCCATATCTCTTTTTGATACCATCATCGCAAAGTTTTTTAAAGAAATCAAAATGTGTAGGATACTCTGGTGGCACATCATAATTGGGTAATATGGTATGTCCAAATTCAAATTCCACATTACATTTATCTGCAATTTTTACTGTATTTTCTATGGCATCTGGAAATGCACTAAAATATTCTGACATTTCTTCTGGAGATTTGACATATAGCTCATCTGTATCAAATCGCATTCTATCAGGATCACTCATTCTTTTTCCTGTTTGAATACATAACAGAACTTCATGATTATAGGCATCTTCTCTTTTTAAGTAATGGGCATCATTTGTAGCCACTAATGGAATCTCTAATTTCCTTGCTAGTTTTACTAATTTTTGATTAGCTAATACTTGTTCTTTGATTCCATTATTTTGGATTTCTATATAATAATCGTCACCAAAAACTCTTTTATGCCATAAGGCAACTTCTTCAGCTTTTTCTTCTTGTCCATTTAGTAAAGCTTGGTTAACGGCACCTGCTAAACAAGCACTTAAACAAATTAAACCCTCATGATATTTCTCTAATACTTCTAAATCAATACGAGGTTTATAATAATAGCCATCCACAAATCCAATAGAAACCAATTTACTTAAATTTTTATATCCTTGATTATCTTTTGCTAATAAAATCAAATGATAATAATGATTATCAATATTTGGCTCTTTATCAAATCTACTTCTAGGTGCTACATATACTTCACAACCAATGATGGGTTTGATGCCTTCTTTTTTACAGGCTTTATAAAAGTCAATGGCTCCATACATAACCCCATGGTCTGTGATTGCCATTGCCTTCATTCCTAATTCTTTGGCTCTTACTGGTAGGTCCTTTATTCTATTTGCTCCATCTAATAAACTAAATTCACTATGTATATGTAAATGCACAAAATCTGACATATTTTTTCCTCTTTTCGTATGTTCCATTATATTTATTTTTTTATTTAACTATAATAAAGTTTTTTAACACGTATTAGCAATAAAATCTAACTTCATCTGTATTATTAAACTTTTTCCATTGTGATATTATAAAAAAATAATTTGAAGTAACTGCTTCGAGCAAATTATTCAAATCCTTATTAGGAATTCGACTATTATTATTTGCTAAAATACATCCTCCTCTTTTAGTTAACCATACTTTAGTAGAATTTTGTGTTGGTTTTCCTTTAGAAATATGTATATGAATAGGCTCATTATTTTCATTAGACCAAAAATATATCTTGTAGCCAAATAATTCAAATATACTAGGCAATTTTTATTCCTCCTTCTCTTGACCATTTGTAAAAGTATGGTGCTCCTTGTTCTACAATTTTTTTAAACATTTCTATTTCTTCTTCTGTGTAATTTCCTTCTTTATAAACTATTTTATAACTTGGAAGTTCAAATCTTACACTATCAAAACCTTGTTCTGTAGGTCTTTCAAAATGTATATATATAACTTCCTCTCCCTTATCATTCTTCTTAATATCTGAAAATACAACCTCTGTTTCATCCGCATATTTACAAAATGGATACATCATTTTTATCACTCTCCTTTTAGCAATATTAGTATAACATAAAATACTAATATTTACCACATCTTTTAACTTTATTTTTTCGAAATACAAATATCCTAAATTTGTTACCACTTATCGGAATTAACCTAATAAGTCCTGAAAATCCTTATTTCATATGTTATAATAATTAAAAGGGGGAAAATCTATGGATATCAAAATAACAACAAATATATCTAATGAATTTAAAGAATCTTCTATTATCATAAATGCACCAGAATTATCTGATGAAATACAAAATGTTATTAACTATATTTCTAATATAAATACCGCTCCCCATCAAATTATGGCAAGCAAAAATAATGAAATTTATTTTATTGATTTAAATAAAATTATTTGTTTCTTTAGTAAAGATAAATATAACTATGTAAGAACACAAGACGGTACTTATAAGGTAAAATATAAATTATATGAATTAGAAGAATTATTAAAACCCAAAGATTTTATAAGAATCTCAAATTCTTGTATTATTAATATACAACAAGTAGAATGCTTTGATACTAGTATACTTGGTACAATTCTAGTAAAGTTAAAAGACAATACACAAGAATCCGTTTCTAAAAGAAATGTTTCACATATCATGAAACTATTAAAAGAAAGGGGGAATTTAAAATGAGAACTATTTTAAAAAAACTATTAAAAATTTTATTAATCTTTCTACTTTCTACAGTTCTTCTTTATTGCGCACTTACTGGAGCAGCATTTTATCATTGGTGTGATACAATTGACATTCAGTTGTTCAGCGATATGAGTCGTCTTCCTGATAGTGATAAAGTACAAAGAATTGGAGATACGGTTGAACCTTATCTTAATGTGTTAGAAGAAGAACTTGAAAAATCACCTTATCTAAATGATGGGCAAGAACATTCTATAACAGATGGACATATACATACATTAGGTGAATTTTATGACCCATTAAGCTTTGCTATATGGGCACCTTTACAAATTGCTCTTCACGATATATTTACTAAATATATTCTAATATCTATCTTAATAAGTGCTGCAATTGCCATTGCTTATACTGTCATTACAAGTAAAAAAATAAATGTGATTTTAAAAGTTGTGATAGGATATGTTGCTATTATATTACTTGTCCCTCAGATATTAATGTTTAGTATTACACATAACTTATACTTTGCTACAAATATATCAGCCGTATATGTTAACAGTGGTTTAACTTATTTTTATATTGGATACACTATCTTATTCGTATTAATGTATGTAATAAATTATATTATTGGTAAAAAAATGACAAAAGAATTAAATGAAACGATTCAAGAAATAAATAAATAGGAAAATATTCCTAATCAATTGATTATAATAAGAATTGAGCCCCAAACTCGTGAGAGGATGGGGCTAGTAGATTTGAAGCGGAATCGATTTTCATTTTCGTTCCTTCATTGTCAACAGTTACCGTGATTCTAATTTCATAAGTCTTAGTCATATGCCAAAACTCCTTTCATAATGCAGTTTATATAAATAATTACATCACATATTAACATAAAGTTCAAATTAATCTTGTCTTCTTCCTACAACTGCAAATCGCCCATCTTGTACATAATATGAACAAGTTGATAAGGTGATTAATTGGTCCCCATAGTTTGCTGTTACATCAATAGGATATAATGAAACATTTTTTGCATTTTTCACAAATTGATTATATTCTTCTTCTGATTCACTATTAAGAAAAAAATAATATCGAAATACATTTTTCTCTGATTTATGATATACTCTTGATTTAAA
>CALXLP010000057.1 GCA_944389225.1 uncultured Clostridia bacterium
TTTCTGTTCCTAAATCATCAATTATAAGCATATCAACCTTAGAATATAATTCTATTATGTCTTTTTCTTTACTTGAAGAATCTTTAAAAGTATCCTTAATTACATCTAACAATAAAATTAATCTTCCCATCAGAACTAACAGATCTTTTTCAGTTAGTTTATTTAATATAGCTGTTGCTAAATGTGTTTTACCTACTCCAGATTTTCCTGTAATAATAAGCCCATTTTTTTGATTTTTATTAATACATTTTTCTGTAATTTTTTTTGCAATTTCGACTTCTTTCTTATTAGTTCCTGTTATTATAAAGTTTTCAAATTGGTAATCTTGTATTTGTTTGTTAATATAATTTTGTATATAGAATTGTCTAGTCATTTGCTCAAATTGTTTTCTTTTCTTTTGTTTTTCTTCTTTTAAATCTATTTCATTCCAATAAGCCTTTGACTGTTTACAATCGCATCTTTCATATTCTATTGAACTTAATGGTATATTTGTATATAAATAATCTAAGCCTATTGGTTTTAAATCTTTTCCACAAAATTTACATTTATTGTGGAATATTTCATCTTTAGAATTACATCTCGTATTTTCTAAATCCATTTGTGTTCTCTTCTTCCTTTCTTACTTCTTTTCTTTTATTTTCTTTATTCTCTTCTTCTCCGTTACATAACGTTATAGTAACGTTACTTTTTTCCATTTTCACTTTTTAACCTTTCACGATATCTTTGTTGTCTTAATCTTCCTTGTTCCTTGTATTTTTCGTATGTTTCAATACTTTGATATTTATTCCAATTTTTAATTTTGTACACTTCATTTTCTAGAATTATCATTTCTAATTCTAAAAATTTTTTAATTATTTCTTCCATTTTTTCAAAAGACTTTCCCATAATCTTTGAAAAATATTCAATTGTCATTGGTTTGTTCTCACCTATTACTAAATTACCTTCTTTATTACATTCCATAGCAATAATTAATAATTGTATCCATACTCTAACATATGTATCCCCATCAGGTTCTTTAAGTAATATTTGAATTTTCCTATTTGCAAATAAATTTGCATCAATTTTTAACCATTGTAGCTTGTACATTGCCTCCTTTCCTCTCTTTCCTTAGAATTTAAAGCATAGATTGTAATTCCATATTTCTTAAATATTCATCTAGTGCTTGTACTCTAAATAAATATTTTCCACCAACTTTACAATATGGTATTTGTTTTTTCCTTACCAGTTGATTAATTAACCAATATGAAATACCTAAGTACTCTGATGCTTCTTTCATTGTTAGTGTAGTTCTTTGAATTTGATTATTCATCATAATATACCTCCCTTCTTTCTTATTGAAGGTCTTCCTCTCCCTTCTAATATAAAGCCCAGAACAACTATTAAAAATTGAGCTGTTTTTCGAAATTTCTTAATTTTTTTATTTTATCTTCTTCTATAGTGTTTTCAATGGTTTTGCCATTTTTTATTTATAATAATTATTGCAATTTTCACTATGTTTTTGTATAATTAAGATACTTTGTTAGCAATTTTATTTTATAAAGTATGTTGCAATTTATGTTTTTGAGGTGTTTATATGTTAAGAGAAGATAATATTCCAACAAAAGATTACTTTAACATTTGGTTTAATAAGGAAAAAAGAAAAGAGTTTTATACAACTTCTATTTCTTTGTATAAAACTACTTTTAATCATGATAAAGGTAATAGATTCTCAAATATACTTTTTAATAATACTAAGAACGATAAAGAGATTTATTTTTCTTCAGCTACACTATTAGAACCTTTTGAAGAAAGTTATGGAACTTTTTTAATAAAATTTCTTAATGCAGATTTTGCCACTTTTGAAACATCTTATCGTACTTTCTTCTGTTTTTATGGATTCTCTATTTTAAGTGAATTTTATGCCTCAATTTCTTCATTAAAATTCTTTAAAACAGAAGATGAATTTATAGAAACTTATCAACCAATTTTTAATAAAGTTAAACCTAAGTTAAAGAAATTACAATATTTGATAAAACAATGTGTAGACTATATGTATAATTTAAATAATGATTCAATAGATAAGAATTATACACCTTTAGAAAAGTATCTTTCTTATTCTATTTTTAATAACTTATTTAAATATTCTACAAACATAGAAGTATATTATTATCAACAATTTGCACATGATATATACCATATATCTTCACAATCTATAACTCCTAAAATTGTTAGAGAACATTTAGAAGATGAAACAATAACTATAGGTGATAGTCCTGTTTTTCATACATCATATTTATCCAATATACTGTATATCTCTTTATTTGAAATAGCTTCTAATACTAGTATAAGAATTAAAGTTTGTAAAAACTGTGGCAAGTATTTTATTCCATTTAAAAATACCGAAAAATATTGTGATATTGTATATTGTGAAAATGAATTATCTTGTAAAAAGGTTGGTGCTAATAATTCTTATTCTAAAAAGAGAAATTCTATTGAAGGAATTAAATTTTATAGAAATAATTATCAAAGAAGATTAATGCAAGTTAAAAGATCTAAGGATGAACAAGTTAAAATATCATTTAATAATTGGAAAAAACTTGCCAAAGAAAAAATTAAAGAATTTAATAATAATAAAATTTCAGAAGAAGAATTGCTTGAATGGATGAAATATAATAAAAATAAATAGTTCTCTCAGGACTATTTATTTTTTAAATCTTTATATTCTATTTCAATTTCTGGAAAATCCTTAATTATAACATCAGACATTTTTGAATTTTTTATTTTTATATCTAATATAGCTAAACAAACATACATCAATTCACTCTTCTCTAAATAAGTTTTATAAATATAATCTTTATCTTCTGAATCATAGACTGAATTTTCAATATCTAAGCAACTAAAACTTCCCTTTAAAATAATCCCCAAATCACAAACTATTGTAATTCTATCTGGCTTTATACTTAAAATTTCAGTACCCCATACTCCATTTTTTGTTATTTCTTCTACCTCAATATTTCCTTCTTCAAAATCATTATCTCCTGAAACTGAACATATCTCTTTTAGTTGTTTATCTAAATTATATTTATATAAATATTTTGTTATTGTATCTTTTCTTTCTTTTCCATAATTAATTATTAAATCTGATAATTCCTGTATTGAGGATATCGTTTCTATATTTTGTATATTTTTAACCGCTTGCTTTATCCCTTTATCTTTAGTTACAATAATATTCCTAATTGAATGATTATCTTCTACATACCTTTTAACACCTTCCACAAAAAAGGCATCTTTAAATTCATATGGTTTTGATTTTTCAAATGGATATTCTTTTTTAAAGTATTTCTCTAAAACTTTTTCTGTATTGATGGTATCTAGCTCAAAGACTTCTGCTTGACTTAGTTTTTTAAATTCCTCGAAACTTTCTAATTCTGAATTTAGATTTTCATTAATAGTTTCTTCATCTATATAATTTTTTATCCATTTGCAATGTTTCTTTATCTTACTTTCATTGTCTAGTTTTCTTTGTGTGAGGTGACTTTTCACTTCATTATCTATAACAGATATTATTACATTTTTTACTTCTTTATTATCAATATGTTTAATAAAATTAGCAATAATATCATTTTTTAAGCTAAAATTAAATCCTAGTTCCTCATAAATATTTGTATCTATAAAAACAGTTATCATAATCTCTCCAATACAATCATTTTATTTCTGCTTTTTTTAAAAGTTTGCAGACATCTTCTAATTCAACAAATGTTATTTTTTTATTTGATAATCTAGCTAAAAATCGCAATGTACCCTTGAAAGAATTATCTATGTTCTGTGGCACTACTATCATTATTAATTGACATCTTTCATCCGTCATTCCCTGCTCAACAAATTGCCTTATAATCTCTTGTCCAACTGAAGATGTTGACAATAGTATTGTATTTATTTTATTTGATGCTTGTGACGCATTTTTCTTGATGATGCCTTTCATTTCATATTCCTTCCCTTTTACATTAATTATTCCAGAAACGTCTCCATATTCTCCCCCTTTATGTGGTTGAGGTTTAAATCCAGGAATAATTCCATAAAATAACTTAGGTAAACAAAGTTGTTGTTTATCATTTAAACATTTTGCAATTTTATTATAAGAACATATTCCACTACATTTTTCTTTCATCTCTACTGCAAATTTTACTAATTCATCATCAATCATAAATCCTTTTACATTAAATTCATCAATTTCATCAAATTGTATCTCCCCATCTTCTTGATTTTCATTTGACGAAATCATAAGAATATCATCCATTATGCAAATTGAATAATTTAAATTAGCATTTGGATATACTTTTTTCAAATTGTTATTAAGCATATCTATACATCTTTTTGTTGGAACATACCAATATCTATCCATAACTAGTTCATGCCCTTCTTGACACACAGCTTTAATAGGAGCTCCACACTCGCAAAATTTTTCTTTTACTTTATTTGATAAATTTCTACCACATACACTACATAATGGAATTTCATAAGAATCACACTTTTCGCAATAAGGCCTTAAAATTTTTATAAATAATCTATCATTATTTAAGATATCTTTTTTGTTATTTGGAAAACTTATATTTTTTTCTTTATCCATATTAGCTATTAATTGTGTTAATAGCCAATTCATCTTTTCTTGCTCAACAGTAGATAATAATGGCCATTTCAAATCTTGACCAATTTCTTTAAATATTAATTTAACATCCTTCCCTTTTAAATTATCTATCTCTTCAAATATAATTTTAATAGCTTCTTCTGTCCAAGCAAAAAGTTCTTTTGAAGATAAGTGTTTTAATATACTTATATTTCCCTTTTTGACATTATATCTAACTGTTGCAGTTATATTGTCATATATTGGTGTTATATAGCTTCCTGAAGTGTTAAATCTATTTTTTCTCACTCTATTAACTTCTTTTTTTTGTTCTTCTGTAAAACCTTCTGAACGCGAAATAGCCGTTTTTTCTCCTTCAACGCCTTGTAATACAATTTTACTCATTATACTGTCATTAAATATTCTATCTAGTGCACTCAAAGGTGGTTTTATGGCTGATAAATTTTTATGAAGTTCTTTTATTAAAGCATCTGCAAAAACTTTAGTCATTTTCTCATGTTTGACAATATATGCAACATAACTTTTATCAATTCCAATCCATGAACACCCTTTATGTTGTTCCCATACTTGATCTGCTTTACCTGTTTCATTTATATAATTATAAATTTTGCTATATACATATACTAATTCTAATCTATCATTATATTCTGTAATCTTTTGTATTTTTACATTTCTATATTCTCTAACATCACAAGGTATATTTTTTCCTTCTAGTTGTTTTATTATCTCTATATCCTGTTTAGAAATAGTTTCATCAAATCTCCAAATAGAAAATGTTACTCTATTTCCATAAATGTAATCTTCTATTAATTTATCAATTTCCTTAATATCAATTAAATTCTTATTTTTTAACTCTATTATTATTTGAGATTTATCTTTGTTTTTTATTTCATTTTCTTTTATCCCTTTCTGTACTGAATATTCAAACAATGCTTGCCATGGTAATGTATTTATCTTATTATACAATTCATTAGAAATTTCCATATTTCCCCCTATAATCTCCAATTTTTTCATTATTATAACATCTTTTTCATTAAAATTCTACACATGTTAACTTATTATGCTAATTAATATTACATTTCTTCCAGTCTCTTTATATTTTTATAAAATTTTTCATGAATTTTATTGTAATCTTTGCAATCAACTAAAAAGAAACAAAAACAGCTAGTAATTTATCAAAAAATACTATATAATACACATAAATTCTCTCCCTTCCATAGTTATACTTGAAAGGAGGTGAAATAAG
>CALXLP010000058.1 GCA_944389225.1 uncultured Clostridia bacterium
TATTTGAGGTAGATGATGTAAATCTTGTTAAAAATATAATAAAAGACATAATTGTAATGGATAATCACAGATTTAAGATAAATATGCCAAAAGAAAATGTACCAGAAATGATTGAAAAATTAGTAGAAAATAGAATTAAAATTTATGAAGTGAAACAAGAAGAAAAAACATTAGAAGATGCATTTTTTGAAAAGACAGGGGGGAATGTCATTGAGTAATTTAGTAAAAAATGAATTAATTAAAATATTTAAAAAGAAAACCATTTATATTACAATGGTGGTTATATTCTTATTATTAATTTTTATGAATTGTATGTTTAAATATGCCAATAGTGGAAGTGAGTATGATTATTATTTATATAATGAAAATTATATTGACTCATTAAGAGGAGAATTAGAAACACTAAATCCAGAAAAATCAAGTGATGTAACCGTATATATTGATTTATTATCAGAAATCCAATTAAGTGAAATGATGGAACAACACAAAGATGCAGAATGGAAACTAGCGATTATCAATGAAAGAATTGCACCATATATAACTGAAAGAAATACCTATCAATATGGAGCAGAAAAGAACGAAGCACAAGTACAAGAAATTAATCAAGAAATAGATGCATTACTTGCCAAATTGGATGAAAATGATTGGAAATATTTCGCAAGAGAAGATTTAACAAAGGCAGAACAACAAATAGAAGAATTAAATGCTCAAAAAGAACAAACAGAAGATAAAGCAGTGTTAGAAAATATTGAAACAGAATTAAATAATGCACAAATGGAAAAAGAAATTGCAGAAATCAGATTAAATAAAGACATTCCTTATGGTACAAACTATTTAAATAGAGCAATTTCAACCTTGCAGACAGCAAATACGAATTTAGCAAACTTTAAAAATATAGAAGAATTAACTTATGAACAAAAATTAGAATATAATAGTTATTTAGAAGACCAAGCAGAAAGTAGATATATATTAGAAACAGGAAGAGATATTCATAATACAAATACTTTAAAAGGAATTCTAGAAAACTTCTATTCACAATTTGGAATCTTTTTAATCGTTGTTGTTGTCATGATAGCAGGAACCATTGTAAGTGAAGAATTTAATAAAGGTACAATAAAACTATTATTGGTAAAACCATATACAAGAAATAAAATATTAATGGCAAAAGCAATCACAACATTGATGATGATTATCTTCATTATTGTCGTTACACTTGTTATGCAAATTTTAATAGGAGGTATTATCTTTGGGTTTGATAGTTTATCAGAACCAGTAGTAGCATATAACTTTAATACCAATACAATGGAAGAAATGAATATATTTGCAAATTTAGGAGTACAAACATTAACACAATTACCAATGATTATTTTATTAGCAACACTAGCATTTGCAATTAGTACTTTATTTACCAATAGTACACTTGCCATAACCATTTCTTTATTAGGATATATGGCAGCATCTATTATTAATCAGTTAGCTATTGGATATGATTTACAATTTATGAAATATTTTGTGACTATGAATTGGGATTTGAGTATATATGCCAATGGTGCTTTACCATATATGGAAGGAATGAATATGACAATGTCAATTATCATTTGTGTGATATATTTCCTAATTATGATGATACCAACATTTATAGTGTTTAAGAAAAGAAATATTAAGAATATATAAGAATAAAAAAGATTGAACCCCATTCTCGCAAGAGTATGGGGTTCTTTTGTAACTACGCCACCTGAACAAATTGGTGGCAAGGGAGTAGATGTCTAAAGAGACAAGAAGTCCAAACACAGATGACCATTTTCATCAAAAATATGGTCTTCTGTCAGAGCCTCCTTAATATACGGAGGAAGGGTATCAGATTGTAAAAATTGAATAGTCGTATTTAACCCCTCCTTCGCAATTTTTCTCTTCAGAGATTCTCTGTTGTACATGTAAATGTACCTCCTTTTACTTTATAGTCAAGTATAATTATACCACAAATTAACATAAAAATCAAAAAAGCATATCCATTTTTTGGGAAAAGGGCATTTTAGTATATGTAAGAATCATTAATATATATAAGTGAAAGGAGAAAATAAAATAGAAGAAATATAGGAGCAATTTTTATGCATTTATTCTGTTTAAATGCCTTTTCATATTGTAAAATCCTAAAAAATAGTATATAGTTATAATAAGAAAAAATTAAAGGAGAGAAGTTATGAATTATCCAGAAAACTTAAAAAAAGGAGATACTATAGGAATATGTGCACCATCAGGAGGAATTTCTGAAGAAGATGCAATCAAAAAATTAGAACTAGCAGAAAAACAATTACAAGAAATGGGATATAAAATCATAGAAACAGAAAGTGTAAGAAAAGAAGAAAGAGGAAGAAGTGCGTCGGGAAAGCAAAGAGCAAAAGAATTTATGGAATTACTAGAAAATGATGATGTAAAACTAATCATATTTGCACAAGGTGGAGACTTCCTAGTAGAAATGATACCATATTTGGATTTTGAAAAAATAAAAACATTAAAACCAAAATGGATGCAAGGATATTCTGATATTACAAGTATTAATTATTTATGGAATATGATGCTAGAAAGACCATCTATATATTGTGAAAATATAAAAGATTATGCCATGAGACCATTATTCAGAAATTTAACAGATGCTTTAAAAATTGCAAGTGGAGAAGAAATTGAACAAACATCTTTTGAAAAACATGAAGAAATTGTTGATTTTAGAATAGAACAACCAGAAGAACCTATTGAAAATCAAGAAAGTATAGAAGATATTCAAGATGAAACAAAGAATTTGGAAAAGGGATATAACTTAACACAAGAAACTAAATGGATTAATTTAAAAGGTGAAGAAAAGATAGAATTCAAAGGCAGAGCCATTGGTGGTTGTTTAGATTGCATAAAAGCATTTATTGGAACAAAATATGATCATGTAAAAAATTATATTGAAACATATAAAGAAGATGGAATTGTATGGTTTTTAGAAGTTTTTGAAATGAGTTCACCAACTGTATATTTAACATTATGGCAAATGAAAGAGGCAGGATATTTCAAAAATTGTAAAGGAATTATATTTGGTAGACCATTGTTTATTAGAAATGATTACGATATAGACTTCAATCAAACCGTAAAAGATGTTTTAGGAGATTTAAATATACCAATTATTTGTGATGCAGATGTGGGACATGTTTCACCACAATTTGCTATGGTAAATGGAGCCATATTAGAAGTGACTTCTCAGGATGGAAAAGGAAAAGTAAAAACAATTTTAAAATAGTAGAGATAGATTGATTTTGAAAAGTATTTATCATTGAAATAGTAACAAATTATAATTGAAAAATAATATATTAATAATGGGATTAAAAATAGTGAATATTATAAAACTGAAAGGAAAGTGAAAGCTATGAAAGTATTATTAGTGAATGGAGGACCACATAAAGAAGGGTGTACATATACAGCATTAAAGGAAGTTGAAAAACAATTAAATAAGCAAGATATAGAAACAGAAATATTTTGGTTAGGGGTAAAACCAGTAGCAGGTTGTATTGGGTGTGGGAGTTGTAAAAACACAGGAAAATGTTTTGTAGATGATAAGGTAAATGAATTTATTGAAAAAGCAAAAGAGACAGATGGATTTGTCTTTGGAACACCAGTGCATTTTGCTTCAGCAACAGGAGCCATTACTTCATTTATGGATAGAGTATTTTATGCAGGAAAACCAGTATTTCAAAATAAATTAGGTGCTTGTGTGGTAAGTTGCAGAAGAGGAGGAGCAACCTCAACATTTGATCAATTAAATAAATATTTTACAATTAATAATATGCCAATTGTATCATCACAATATTGGAATATGGTACATGGAAATACACCTGAAGAAGTCGTACAAGATGAAGAAGGAATGCAAACTATGAGAACATTAGGAAATAATATGGCATGGTTATTAAAATGCATAGAACAAGGGAAAAAAGCAGGAATAGAAGTACCTGAAAAAGAACAACCAATCAAAACAAATTATATAAGGTAAAATTAAAAGGGAGATATAAATGAGCAAAAAATTGAAAATAGTAATTCCAATAATTGTTGTGTTCATAGCTATTATAGCTATTGTTATCTATATAATGAGTAGGAATAATACTAGTTTGAACAAAACAACGGAAAATTTTGAAGAAATAAATGAGAATACAAGATTTTTTTATCGTAGTGGTAATGTAATGAATTATCAAGAAGTTACAGATAAATATTCAGGACAATATGACATACAATACTTAACATTAGATGCAACAGATGATGATATTAGTTCATTTTATGTATGTGAATATATGAATTATTCAGATTATGTATCATATTGTAAAAAATGGAATTTAAAACAGAACTATGATTATGAAGATGATAACTACATTATGTTTTCATATCATGCTACATCATCATATGCAAATGGAACAGATTCTATTGAAGCTAAGTTAGTAGGCTTGAAAGATAGTAGTGAAGAAACTTTATTATATGTATGGGATGGAAATATTACAACAACTAAGGATTATACATATGCAGCATATGTCATCATAATTCCTACAAAAGAAGAGGCTAAAGACGTTGATTATGTAAGTTGTGTAACAGAGGATTTATCTCAAAAATTAATGACAACAATTGATAAACCTATCATATATCTATATCCAACAAAAGATACAGAAGTTTCTGTAAAACTTGGATATTCCAATAAATTAATAACTTCTTATCCTAGATATACAGATGAATGGAAAGTGATAGCAAAAGAAAATGGAGAATTAACAGATATAAAAACAGGAAGAAATTTATATGCATTATATTACGAAAGTAAAAATATAGAAAATTATCAAGTAGAAAAGGAAGGATTTGTAATAAAAGGAGAAGATACTGCTAAATTCTTAGAAGAAAAACTAGAAATTTTAGGATTAACAGAAAGAGAAGCAGAAGAATTTATCATATACTGGTTACCAAGACTAGAAGAAAATAAATATAATTATATAAGATTTGCCAGTAAAGAAGAAATAGAAAAAAATATGCCATTAGAAATAAATCCAAGTCCAGATACAGTTATTAGAGTATTAATGACCTTTAAGGGATTAGAAGAACCAATTGAAGTAGAAGAACAAAAATTAGAAACACCAGAAAGAACAGGGTTTGTAGCAGTTGAATGGGGAGGAACAGAAATAAAACAATAAAGATAGGAAAATGTTTCAAAATAAATATGAAAAACAAAATATAAAAATAGAACAAAAATGAAAACAAGAGGAAGAGAAAATGAACAAAAATGAAGCAATTGGAATCTTTGATTCAGGAATAGGAGGCGTCACTGTATTAAGAGAAATCTTGAAAGTATTACCAAATGAAAATTATATTTATTATAGTGATTCCAAAAATAATCCTTATGGAGATAAAAGTGATGACCAAATTCATGAATTGTGTGAAAATATAGTAAATTTATTTATTAAACAAAAATGTAAGACAATTGTGATTGCTTGTAATACAGCAAGTGCAAAATCTGCGCAATATTTAAGAGATAGGTATAGAGATATACCATTTATAGCCATTGAGCCAGCCTATAAAATGGTACATGATTATGCATATAATGAACCAACTTTGGTGATGGCAACAAAAGGAACTATTGAAAGTGAAAAATTTAACCTTTTATACCATACATATGATAATCATAAAACCATTTTACTTCCATGTATCGGATTAGCAGATATCATAGAAGAAGGAAATAAAGACAAAATAAAAATATACTTAAAAGAGCATTTAGAACCATATAGAGGAAAAATAAAAAATGTTGTATTAGGATGTACACATTATCCATTAATACAA
>CALXLP010000059.1 GCA_944389225.1 uncultured Clostridia bacterium
TTATGGATTAAAGATTGTCAAAAAGAATATAAGAAAAAGAGCTAAGAATGAATTATTTCTTAGCTCTTTTTCTTTATAGTATATGATACAAAAATTGTGTATGTTTTTATTGTGTAACTGTTTCACGTGAAATATCATGCTGATTTTTATTTAATGTTCTATATATAATAAATGAAAAATAAAAAATTTTACCAAGCAATATAACTAAAAGATATAGCATCACCTACTTTATAATACCATGAATCATTAACTTGATGAGAAGACAGATTTTCTAGTAGATACCATTGGTCATGTTTTTTTATAGCCATAATTTGATTTATATAAACAATATAACCTAATGAGTTTTTGGTAAATGTAAAAAAGTTTATATAAACAATATCAGAATTGTTTGTATCTAATACTTGATTTATGATACGAACTTTATTATTTATATTTTGGTTTAAACTTAAAGAATTATATACTTGTTCGCTCATGTATTGTTGCATAACATTATTAAAAGGTTCTTTTCCTTGAATAGTTTTATTCATAATTGTTTCAATTTCATTTGTTGGTAAATATGATTGAAAACTTTGATAAACAGAGATGTATGTTTTATATGTTTGCCAAATATTGTTATAGGAAAAGACAATAATACCTAATATAATAAAAATAATAAAAAATTTTTTCATTATAAACACCTTTAATATTAAAAACATATAATTTGAGGTATATCATTAAATAGATTAAAAGTTCTATTTTTCATTAGATAGAGCGTTATTTGCATTCATCCAATTAAGCTCTTACTTGAAAAATCTTTGAGGTATTCGTTTTTTAGAAAATAAAATGTACAATCTTTAATAATATACCTTTAAATAAATTAAAAGCTCTATCTAAAAAGATAGAGCTATATTTGTATCCTGACCATTTAATACCCCGTCTATCAGGAAAACGGAAATATATCGCGTCCTGACCATTTATACCCCGTCTATCAGGAAAACGGAAATATTTGTTTCTTTGTAGTTATAATATAACACTTGAAAAGAAAAGTAAAATGTTTTTTATAAACTCCACTCATTATACATTTTCTTTTCAGCTAGTTTGGTTTTATCTGTTATTTGTTCGTTTTCTTGCCATGTTGTTTTAGATTGTTTTATGTCATTATTTACTATATTATCAGCTATTTTAGAAATTTTGTCTGCTATAAATGTTTGTCGTTGTTGGTAAGCTTCTTGTATAATTGGGTGTTCATTTAATTTCTTTTGTAATATGTTAGAAATTTGTTTTTTGCGAGCATATAAAAAAGCAAATTCATTGCTTTTTTGAATAGAAATTTTAGTGTTATCTGTTTTTAAATAATATACTGGTACTTTTCCTTGGATGATATCATCACCTATTTTTACTGCTTTATTGTTATTTTTATCAATTATAAAGTAGGTATTATTGTTATTTGTAATAGATGGTAAATCTTTTAATGGAGTTATTCCATTTAGTTTGTTTTTATGTTCTAATTTTGAGGAAATTTTATCGCTAAAGATTATAGTGTTTTTATCTTCTTTAGATAGTTTATCTAAAGCTGTTTTATATTTTTGTACTTGAAGCATATCGTATTTGTAACGTGCATATAAAATTTTATTTTTGGATATAGTATCTTCGTTTTCTTTTTTTAGCTGATTTAAAATAGAAGTGTATTTTTCATGGTTAGTAGTTAATTCAATTTTATAGGCACTTATACGTTTACCTATTTTTGTGCGACTTGAACTAAGCTCTTGGCTTTTTTTGCTTAAAGAGCTTAGTTCTTTTATTTTATCTGCTTTTCCATATAAAGTAGGCAAAATACTATTTATTTGTTTTAATTCTTTGGAGAGTTTATCATATTGTTTTATATCTTTACTGTAATTATTATTAAACATCTTGTCTTTAGCTAATAATTCAAGGCGTTGTTCACTTAAAATATTTTTTTGGGCAGCTTTAAAAACAGCTAAGTTTTCAGCTGCTTTTTCTTCAAATTCATTTATTTTTGTATCTAAATGTTTGCATATATCACCAGTAGTTATTATCATAGCTTCTTGCTTAATTTCTTCAGCTTCAGCTATGGCTTTTTTAGTTTGTTGTTCTTTTTTAAGACGTAAACGTTCTTGTTGTATTTGTTTAGCTACTTGTCTTATTACTACATCATTAGCGAATAGTTGTATTTTTTGCTCTTGAATAGATAAATTTTCTTCTTTTTCTTGTTCCATAAATCCATCTGCTGCTTCATCAGCTTTTGCATCTGTTTCATCAATTTTTTTCATGATACGTTCTAAAATTGCAGGATTTTTATAAGCATTTCCTAGATGAGGTGCAGGTGTACGATTTAAAAGTTCAGCTTCTTCTATTTTTCCTTGATTTAAAAGCTCTTGTCTTTGAACTTTTAAACTCTTTTCACTTATTGATATATCAAGACCTTTTTCTTGAAATTTATCATTTATAATATCGGCGAAAAGTTTTCTAAAATTAATAGTAGCTGTTTTTGTTGAGAAATCTCTTGATGAACGATAACCTTTTGTAGGTTCACCAAGATTATTTTCAGCATAATTTTTGAAATACATATCAGCTTCAAGTGGTCTATTTTTTTCAATTATTTTTTCGTTGAACATCAAATGACAATGTATATTTCTATGTTCTTTTGAGAAGGTAGCTACTTTATCATGGACGGCATAAGAATACACATGATTATCTTTTATTCCAGTTTCTTTTAAAAATTTTTCAATGCATTGAATATTTTCTTCAAGTGTTAGTTCTTCTTGAAGTGCAAATTTAAATTCTCTATAAGCTCTACCATTAGGTTTACTTCTATATTTTTCTGCATTTTCCCAGAAATCACGTGGATTGTCAGCCCAGTCAGGTAAATTACCAAAAGAGGTTATTTTTAAATCTTCTTGTCTGTTTTTCATATTGGCATAATCACCTTCACGGAAGATATAGTCAAAGTGAGTAGCTGTATTAAGTTTTGTGCCATCTTTTCTTTTGCCATGTGGTGTATTTTCAAAATAATAATGTGCCATGACTATATCTCCTTTCCTCTAATATTAAAAATCTGAAAGATTTTTTACAGCAAAGCTGTCCGCAATAGCGGTTCCGGTCCAGCTGGAAGGTGGCGCATACAAAACTCAAGTATTGAGTTTTGTGTAAATGCGCTTTATCTTGTTTTTGTTGTTAATATATCTTCTTTTATTATAGAATATTATAAATTTTGAGTAAACATTAAGTATGATATAATATTAATATAAGAAATATAGTATTAAATTTTAAAATGGTATCTTTCAAAAACTATATTTAGTACCTGGAGGCTACAAAATGATTAGTATAGCAGAACGTAAACGTAGACATAAAGAACTTGCTTATGCAATGGGAAGTTGCGAAATGGAAGGTTGTATTTTTACTGATGAAACTAAAAAACTTTATGAACGATATGCTAATGGAGAGTTATCTTTAAAAGAACTTGGTGATGAGATAGACAAAACATTACCGAGAAAATAGGAGTTTATATGAGCGAAAAAGGAAAAAATAGTGATGTAATAGATTTTACTGAAATAGCAAAAAATAATCCTAGTTTTAGAGCTTATGGTGGAGTTAATGGCATAAAAAAAGGAGTATTGTTTAAAGAAAATCCATATATGTTAAAAATAGAACATAATGGAAAGAAAAATAGCATATTATCAGAGTATATTTCTTCAAAAGTATATTCCATGTTGGATATTCCAACACAAGAAGTTATTCTTGGTAAAATTTATGATAATGAAAGAGAAAAATTGTGTGTAGCTTGTAAGGATTTCAAAAAAAAAGATGAATATTTATATGAGTTTTTAACTATAAAAAACTCCGTTCTTACGGAAAACTCATCTAATGGTTTTAGTACGGACCTTATAGAAATTTTAGAAGCTATTGATAGGCAAAATTTTTGCCCTTCAGGTGAAGTAAGAGAAAGATTTTGGACTATGTTTGTTGTTGATGCTTATTTGGGAAATTTTAATAGGCATAATGGAAATTGGGGCTTTTTAGTTAATGAGAAAACAGGTACTAAACAGTTAGCACCTATTTTTGATTGTGCTTCTTGTCTTTATCCAGAATTTACGGATGAACAGTTACAAGACTTTTTAAATGTTCCTAATAAATTGGAAAAAGGAATATATACCTTTCCAAAATCAGTAATAAAACAAAATGAAGAAAAGATAAATTATCATGAGTTTTTACAAACAACTTTAAATGATGATTGTTTGAAAGCTGTAAAAAAAGTGATACCTAAGATAGAAAAAAAATCTGATGAAATAAAAGACTTTATTAATGGTATTGAAGTATTGACACCAGTAAGGAAACAATTTTATATACAAATATTAAAAATGCGTAGAGAAAAAATTTTACAGCCAGCATTAAAACGCGCTGATTATTTGGTAAATAAATAATATGAGGAGTAAAAAATGATTAGTAAAGCTGAACAAAATCGTAGACGCAAAGCGGTTGAATATAGTATAGCTACTTGTGAATTAGAAGGTTGTATTATAAGTGATGAATATAGAAAATTATCCGAGAAATATATTAAAGGTGAGATGACATTAGAAGAAATGGGAAAGATAATTCGTAGAAATCTTCCTTCAAATGAAACTAAGTGATATATCGAAATATTTATCAGGTATATTTGCGTCGAATTTAATGATATAGGATAAATCGTATGAGGAGTAAAAATGATTAGTAAAGCAGAGCAAGAGTATAGACGTAAAATTATAGAATATGGTATAGCTTCTTGTGAGTTAGAAGGTTGTATTATAAGCGATGAATACAGAAGATTATCAGAGAGATATATTAAAGGAGAAATAACGTTAGAAGAGTTAGGTAATCAAGTTCGTAAAAATCTTTGATGAAGATATATAGTTTCTAGTATTAATGTATAACTAAAAATTTGTTAGTATAGGAGAGCAGAGAAATGACAATAAAAGATTGTGTTAAATCTGCAATGAAAAGTTTCGAATTGGAGGATTTTGTATATACAGCTGAAGAAAAAGAGGTATTTAATAAAGTTGCTAATAATGAAATATCTGTAGAAGAAGGAAAAGCTATTTTTATGCATGAATTGACTAGAAAATATGGCACTAAATTTTAACTTAATAGGTAATTGATTAAGTGCTGCATACTTTATAATATAAGGAGAGGTGTATTATTCAGTATGACTTTGAAGAATAATGATTATATATTAGAAAATAAATTAGGTATTAAAGATATATTTATATTAAATGAACATGAACGAAAGATCGTTACATTTAATGAAATTATTATTCGAAGGAAGAATTATAAAAAGTTTAATTTTAATACCTTAAAAAGTATGCATAAAGAATTGTTTAAAGAAATATATCAATGGGCAGGAATGGTACGAAAAGTGAATATATCAAAAGGTAAATGTTTTTTTTGTCCAATAGAAAATATTTATTCTTTTGCAGATACTATTTTTCAGAAATTAGAAAAAGAAAATTATTTAAAAGGAGTATCTCAAGATGAATTTTGTAAAAAAGCAGCTGATTTATTTGGAGATATAAATGCTTTGCATCCTTTTAGAGAAGGTAATGGTCGTACACAAAGATTATTTCTATATCATTTAGCTAAAAATGCTGGTTATGAATTGGATTTAAATAAACTAGATAAGAATAAGTATATGACAGCATCTATTGAATCAATGTTGGTAAGTAATGATAAAATGGAAAATTTAATGAAATCTATAATAAAGCCATTAATAAAAGAATGAGTACGATGTTTTTTATAAATTTAACTAGAAAAGGATATACCT
>CALXLP010000060.1 GCA_944389225.1 uncultured Clostridia bacterium
ATATCATTATATTGTAAAATTTCATTTAAAGTAATTCCAAATCTTCTAGCAATTCCATTTAAAGTATCTCCTTCTTTTACAACATAATATACTTGAATCGTATTATCTACTGGAGCTAAATCTGTCACATCACTTTCTGTGATTCTTAATTTTTGTCCTGGATAAATTAAGTTTGGATTTTCTATATCATTTAATTCTACAATATGTTCTACACTCACATGATATGCCCTTGCTATTTGAGATAAAGTATTTCCCCTTTGAACTGTATAAATAATATCTCCTGTTCCTCTTTCTTCATTTCCTAGTATTGTAGAATTTGTAAGAATTCTTAGTTTTTCTCCTGGATAAATCAAATCTGGATTTTGTATATTGTTAATATCTACTAATTCTTGTACTGTTGTGCCATATCTTCTTGCAATAGCACTTAAGGTATCTCCACTTTGTACAGTATATTCTACACTTTCTGTATTGTTTGGAGTTGTATTTCCACTATTATTCGCAATTTCAGAAGTTTCATCTAAAAAGATTTCTTCTGTATACAAATCTCTATCTACATTACCATTAATCCCATTTACTCTACCTCTATCTGTGTATTGAATACCGATATATGTGTTCCAACTGGTTTCTATATTAATCAAATTATTTCTGTCCTCATAATAAGCAATCCATAAATCATAATCTTCTGCTAGACTTGTATCAAATGTATTTATTGCATTTGATAAATCACTATACAAAATAACCTCTTTATTCGTCAGCTCCTCTACCTGTTGCATAAATGTTCTAGCAATATTATTGATTTCTTCTCTTCCTGCACCTCCAAAAGTTTCATAATCTAATACCAATTTACAATCTGGTATTTTTCCAGAAATAACAGATACAAAATAATTTGCTTCTTCTATCGCTTGTTCTGTGCTTGTAGCAGTTAAATAATGATAAAATCCTACACGCAATCCATTTGCTTTTGCATTTTCATAATTGATATCAAAATACGCATCTTTTATATTTGTCCCTTGACTTGCCTTTATGTATACAACCTGTATTCCAGCATCTCTTACTTCTGCATAATTGATATATCCTTGCCAATTACTAACATCAATTCCTTGATAACTTAAATTAGATGCAGGTGTTAATGCATATGTATGATTTATCTGTATGCAAAAGACAAAAACAAATATGATAACGCCCGATATGAATTTTTTTAACATACCTTCCTCCTTTTTTCTACTATACTATGTTTTCGAGAAAGTTTTGTTAAAAAAGAAAACAATATGATTGAATTTTTTCTATATATCATTATTTTTATTAAATGAAAAAATAATATTTCTAATTCAACAAAAAAGGCATATAATTTTTTAATTATATACCTTTTTTACTATTTTTCATCAGCATTTTCTTCTTCATCTTTCTTAATTTCTTTTGCTTCTTGTTTCGTATTTTCTTCTTTTAAAATGACATCATATTCAAAAACTTGAAATGTTTTTACATTTACTTTTGAAAAATCATCTTTTTCATCTTCTATTTCTGTCATTTTAAATGATGTTCTATTGACTAATTTTAAATCTACTTTTGATAAGTCTACTAGTATTTTAGTTGATACATCTTGTCCAATTGGTAATGTTTTATTTTGATTATCATAGAAAATGATATTGGTATAACTAATTCCATTCATTCCTCTTTTTATATTAATTTTATATAAATTAAACTTATTTCCTTTATCCTTTATATTTTCATGAATTTCATTTTCTGGATTAATATTAAAAATGTTAAGATTCTTAGGGTCTAATTTTTCATTATCCAATATCTTATATACTGGCAAGTCATCAATAATAGCAACTTTATCTAATGCCTTTTTTATATTATCTACAACTGTTTCTAAAGCCAATTTATATCCGATTTGTTTTGTATTTTTATTAATTTCAAGGATATTAAATTTATCTTTTGCAATTTCTCTATGGTTTTTATTTGCTATTTTTGAAACTTTTCTTGCATCTTGTGACATTCCACCAAATATATCAAATTCTTCTATTTCATGTAATACATTTTCTTCTTGTGCTTCTTTTTTCAATTCTTTTAAATTGTTTTCAATTTCTTTTGGTAATACCTCATTATTTTTCACTTTGTTTAATAAAGGTAAAATATTCGTTGTTGTTAGATATATACTATCTGTTTCACTTTTGGTTAATGCTTTTCTTTCTACTTGATCCATGGTATTTCCAAAATCTTCTAAATCTTGATGATAATCAAATACCTTTGTTACTTTTTTAATGATATTGACTTCTTCCTCTTCTCCTTCTGCTAGAGATGCCACTTCATCTTTATTACTATATTTCCAGAATTCAAATATACTTCTTTTATGATTATCAATTTCTTGTATAAAATTTGCTGCATTTTCTATTTTCTTTTGCATATTTTTATTTTTTAATTTTAAAGCATTCACATCCATTAATATATTTTTCAATTCTGTTTCATCTAATTCATATGCTTTATATAACTCTATTAATTCTTCTATTGTATAATTTTCCTTTTTGGTTAATGTTTTTTTCGCCTTTTTTGGTTCTTCTTTTTCAGTTTTAGAAGTGCTTTTTTCTGCTATACTCTCTTCTTTTTCTTCTAACACATTATCTTTCATTGTCTGTTTTTTATTTTTTTTACTATATTTAAAATAATATTTGAATTTACCAAAAAATGTTTTCTTACATTCTAAGAAAGTAGAAATTTGTTTTTCTTTTGCTAAATATTCTATTTCTTGTGAAGCAGCAATAATTTTTAAATTATCTAATTTCTTTTTGTTCTCCTCTAACAACTCACCAATTAATTCTTGTTTTTCTATTCCTACTTCATATTCGTCATTTATCCATTGAGCAATATTTTCATATTCTAGTTTATAGTCATTATTATAAAATTCTAGTTCTCCACCTTTTGTAATATTTGTTGTAAATTCAAAATAGTGTGGCAATTCTGTTTGTAAAATGAACATTGCTTTTAATAATTTATAAAATTGAGTTGCTTCTACTAAACTACTAATTTTAATTTTATATGGACTTCTGATTTTTCCATATACTTCTGTTTCTCCTACTATATGAATAGATAGTTTTCCACTTTTGTCATATACTTCATAAATTAATGGCCAATCTTTTGTAAATAACCATAAATAATTCTCTAGGTCTTCAAATTCTGATTTTTTATAATACGTATTACTATATGTGACATTTCTGATTGGTACAAATATTTTTCCTGTTTTCTTTTTTTCTAATTGTTTCTTTAATAAAAAGAAAAAGGTTGAATAATCTGTATCTTCTGTTGGAACCAACATAAAATATTGATCCGTATCTTCTGCATAATAAATTTGCCATAAATAATTTCCTTCAAACTTTACTTTGAAAGGAATCTTTTTATTTAATTTTGTCTGTTCTTCTTGCACTCTTTCTACTTCTTCTACTCTTAATTCTTTTAACATACGTAAAAATGTTGTATGCTTTATAAAATTTTTTTCATCTTCTGTATCTAAATATTCAGATATTGGACTTGCTTTTTTATATTTTTCTTGTATATCATCTAATCGATTAGTTGGTGTTAATAAAATTTGTATATCTTTAATTGGTATATATCGATATTGTCTATATTGTTTTTCATCATAAAATTTCGGTACTCTAAATTTTAATGGTTCATAATTCTCAAATTGGTTTTTAGCATCTTCTAAATTTAATCCTAAATAGTCCAATTTTTCTTTGATTTCATCTATTTTTTCTCCTGTTTTCTTTGGCAAAACAATTCTCCTCTCTATTTAATGATTTCATAAAAACTCTTAAATTCATATCCTTGCCCTTGTAAATAATCAATTATACCTGGCAAAGCTTCCACAGTTACTTCTTTGGCTTGGGCATCATGCATTAATATGACTACACTTTGCTTATCTCCCACTGTTTCTTGTATTCGTTGCATTTCATATTCAATGGTAGGAGTTGTCGTTTCAGAATCTCCATTTAATGCATTCCAGTCAACATGCACAATATTATTTTGTAATAATAAATCATTTGCCTGATTTTTTATATCTGCATATTTTCCTCCTACCAATCCACCTGGAAATCGGAATAAATGTGAATTATATTCTTGTTGTCCAATTGCATCTCTAACCACTTGATTACATTTGTTATATTCATCTAATACAGCTTGTGGTGATTGATAAATGTTTTCATATACATGTGAATATCCATGATTAGCAATAAAATGTCCTTCATCATACATTCTTTTTACCATTGCTGGATTCTTTTCAACATTTGAACCTAATACAAAAAAAGTTGCTTTAATTCCTCTTTCATTTAATATATCTAATATTTGATTTGTGTTAATAGATGGTCCATCATCAAATGTTAAAAAAGCACGTTTGGTATCAGAACTATATATATGATTCACATTTTCTATTCCAACTTCTGTTAACTTTGGTAATTTTTCTTGTCTTTTTTTCTCCGCTTCTTCCTGCTCTTTTGCAAGTGCTTCTTGGTATTGTTGATAGGCTAATTCATATTCTGCATTTACCTTCATGATTTTTACACAATTTATCCATGAAGCAACAATCCCTGCAACCATTAGCACCATAATAACTACCATTAATGTCTTTTCTTTTGTAGTAAATTTAAATTTTGCAGGTACTAAAGACATATTTTTCTCTTCCTTCATTTTCTTTTTCCTATAATTTTGTATTTTATTTTAAATTTTTCTATTTTTCGTTTATATTATATACTATTTTGTCAAAAATTCATATAGAATATATAAAAAAAAATGGGACAATTTGGACCTGGTCCCAAATGTCCCTTTTATCTTACTTTTTCATAACAGATTTTAAGTACTCTACTTCCTCATCTACTTTTAATCTCATGAAAATAGGTTCTCCTTTTTCAATTACCTTCATATCTTTTAAAGTATCATATGCATAAATATCATCCCATCTAATACTATCCACATCTGTTATACCAATTTGTCTTAAAATATTATTGGCTGTATCTGTCATAAATGGTTTTATTAAGATGGCAATTTTTCTTAAATTTTCAATCAAATGATACATTGATGATTTCAACTCTTCTGTTTTCTCTTCTTTTGCTAAAGCCCAAGGCATCGTTTCATCAATATATTTATTTGTTCTTGCAATAAAATCCCATATTTCTTGTAAAGCATTTGCGATTTCGTATTCATTTAATTTTTCTTCAAACTTTTTGATTTTTTCTGTAGCATAAGCTTCTAATTCTTTATCTACTGCATTTGGTGTTCCATTATATTCAGGAACATTTCCTTCAAAATATTTATTTACCATTGATACAGTTCTATTAAGTAAATTACTTAAGTCATTACATAAATCAAAATTATATCTTTCAACAAATGCTTCTGGTGAAAAGATTCCATCTTGGTTAACTGGCATTTCTCTAAGTAAGAAATACCTAGTTGGATCTAATCCATATCTATCAATTAAAGTTTCTGGATAAATCACATTTCCTTTTGATTTTGACATTTTTCCATCTTTCATCATAATCCAGTTATGCACTAAAATGGTCTTTGGTAATGGTAAATCTAACGCCATTAAGAATATTGGCCAATAAATTAAGTGGAATCTAGCAATATCTTTTCCAACAATTTGTAAGTCCGCTGGCCAGTATTTCTTGAATAATGTATCATCATCAGACATATATCCTAAAGCAGTTATATAGTTTGTTAAGGCATCTAACCATACATA
>CALXLP010000061.1 GCA_944389225.1 uncultured Clostridia bacterium
CAAGGTGGTATTTCTTTAAATGATGAAAAAATTTCTGATGTAAATTATCAATTATCTGAAAAAGATTTTTCACAAGGTTATGCTATTTTAAAGAAAGGTAAAAAAGTATTTTATAAACTAGAAAAATAATCCATTGTCCATTGGGGACGTGTCAAATTGGACAAAAAATGTCCAATTTGACACGTCCCCAATGTTCACCTGCTTCTTTGAACGATTTCAACTATATCGGCAATGTATTCTCCAATGATTGGAATATTTAGTGCTACGATTCTTTGTAATAGAATAATTAATATCGCTGTAATGATGGTTACTCCTATTCCAATGCCTACTCCTCTAAATATTCCCGCTATTAAATTTCTTTTTATGATTTCTTTTTTGCTTCCAAATATATATGTCCATTCCTCAATATTGGATTTTTGAAATGCTTCTATTAAATTGTTGATAGAATTGTTTAACATATCTATCTTCTTATTTTTTATTTTATAAAAAAATCCTAACATAAAAAATCCACCTTATTTATAGAGTGGATTTTTTATCTATTTTTTATTCAATTTTTTTGTATTTCATAATATTTTTGAATTATCCATTTACATTTATATTTTCATTTATTGTTATATTTATGCTTTCTGAATTTTCTGTATCATTTTCTGTATTTTCATTGATTGTCAAATTATCTATTGAATTTGTATTGTTAACATTATCTGTATTTTCTGTATTATTAGTTTCTTCTTTTCTCATAGCTTCTAAAGAATCAATCAATGTTTGTAATCGTTCAATATCACTTCCTATCATATTCCAATCACTACTATTAGTAGATTCTTTTAAATTTTGATTTGCTTTAATAATCGAATCGATTAATCCATCAATATCTTCTGTATTTTCTACTTCAATATCTACTGCAGAATTTGAAAGAAGATTTTGTAATGCTTCTTGTAAAGTATCTCCAATTGCTACTTTATTTCCTGATGCCACTACTACTTTTTTTAGTAATGGTATTTCTGATTCATTAATCATTGTTTGGTAAATTGGCTCTACATATAATAGGGTATTTCCTATTGGAACTATAATCATTTGCTTTGTTATTCTTGTTCCTGTTGTTTCTAATGTTTTTAATTCTGACGAAATCGCCTCATCTTCTTCTATCTGCTTATCTAATTGTGTTGGACTGACAATATTGCTATCTGCTGAGAATGTACATAATTTTAATTTGTTTGTTCCTCCGTCCGTTGTTCCTACTAAATATGAAATAATATTTTGTCTATCATTTTGTGTATAAATTTGCATTAATCCTAGTTCTTCTCCATTATCTGTTTTTACCATGATGTAATATGGTTCTAAATAAGTTCCTGTTGATCTTGTTGTATTTAAGTTATTATATTTTACAAAATCCCATAAATCATCTGAACGATATAATACATCTGGTCTTACATTATGATAAATCTTTAACAATTCAGCTTGTACATTATATAAAAATTCTGGATATACAAAATGTTCTGCAATATCTTCAGGAATTTCTTCATCTAAGTCTTTAAACAAAGAAGGATATATATTTCTATATGCCATTGCAATTGGGTCTGTTCTATCTGTTATATAGAAGTCCATTGTTCCATTATAAGCATCAATAATAACTTTTACGGAATTTCTAATATAGTTAATATCTCTTGTTCCACCTTCATGTTCAATTTCTGTATATTGTGAATATGGATAACTACTTGATATTGTATAAGCATCTAACACCCAATAAATTTTTCCATCATCACTAATCACTGTATATGGGTCTTCATCATACATTAAATATGGTAATGCCTTTTTTGCTCTTTCTATGATATTTCTATTAATTAATATTTTACTATCACTTGTAATTTCACCAGAAAATGCTAGATTGATATCTCCTTTATACATAGCTAAAACAAGTCTATCTAAAAATCCTAATTGTAGTCCTGCTTCTCCATTATATGATGATGTTACATCATTTCCGCTTTCATCTGTATAATCATATTCTTGTTTATTTTTTGTATTTGTTGCAATAATAGCACTATCATCTGTACTAAAATAAATTCTTGGTTCTGTTAAATTAACAACTTCGTCACTTCCAGATACATTTTTTTGAATATATTCTATATTACCAGTTTCTGAACTTTCTGTTGCTGATGTAATAATTTCTCCATAACCATGTGTATATTCATAAGTTTTATTGCTATATGTTCTATCTGAACTTGTAATCTCTCTTGGAGATACATATACAATTTGTTCTTCATCTCCAATTTTATATTTTGCTAAATTAGCAGTTCTATATGTGTAATATCCTGTACTTGTTTGTGTATTTTCTAAGGTAATTAATACAGCATCTTCACTAATAATTGGTATATTATTTACAACATTTCTATTTGCATTTAATTCTTGTTCTGTTATTGTTCCAGAATATTCTACAGCCTCTTCTTCTACATCTAGTCCATAAGCATTTTTCGTGTTTTCAATATTTTGTGAAATATATGCTCTTTCTCTATCTAATTCATTAGAATTTACATAGATTAAATCAAATGCTACCATAACAACAAATAATACCACTAAGTAAATAGGAATAACTGCTAAATTTTTCAATACTTTTGCTGTATTTCCTTGTTTAAAATATCTTAAAGCTCTATATGCAAAAATAACTATGACAAATGCAAAGATAATATATCCCCATAATCTGATAGTAGCTTCTGTCATCCCTGCACCATTGATTTCTATATTATCATCAATTGTTAAAATTTTTCCAAACATTAAGTTCTGTGTACTTAATATTGTAATGATAGCTACTCCTATGATAATTAACAAAATATTTCTTGTTAATTTTTTCATAAATAAACTTTCTTTTAGCATTTTGCTATCAACACCATCAAAATATCGATTAAATACTAATATATAGTATGCAGTCATGTATACGGTTAATCCCACTACAATTCCTACTATGTAATATACAATCATTTCTATTAGTGGCTTTTGGAATACATAATAAGCGATATCTAATCCAAATATAGGATCTGTTATTCCAAAAGATGTATTTGCCATAACAAGCATAATATTTTGCATCATAGCATTTGATACAACCACACTGACAATAATAGAAATCACTAATGAAATAGATTTATTTAATAATTTAGGCATTTCCTTTTTTTCTTTTTCAAAAAATGGTTTTAACCCTTTCTTGATTCCTCTATTGGTCATATAGATGACAAAGAATAATATAACAAAATTGATTGCCATAAGTGCATATCGATATATTAAATTTGTATAAAATACTTCTAGATAGTTTTCTCCTAATTCCAAATATTCTAAATAACTTCCTCTTATTTGAATATAGGATATAATGGCAAATATGAAAATAAATGCAATTACTAATATCATTCTGATTTTACTATTTTTCTTTGTTTTTGTTTTTTCAGGTTGCTTAATTTCTTGTTCTTTATTGTTAATATCCTGCTTGGTGATATTTTTATTTTCCACAACAGCTTTTTTTCTTTCTTCTTCCAAAATGATTCCTCCTTTTCTTTAACATCTCCTCTTATTTCTGATAATCTTTTCTAACTTTCACTTTACTTTATATAATAGCTTTTACAAAATCTTCTGCATTAAAGATTTCCATGTCATCAATTTGTTCTCCTACACCAATAAATTTTACTGGTATTTTATTTTCTTCTACAATTCCAATAACAACGCCACCTTTTGCTGTACCATCTAATTTAGTTAATACTAATCCAGTGATATCTGCCTCTTCTTTAAAAGCTTTTACTTGTGAGATTGCATTTTGTCCAGTGGTTCCATCAATGACTAATAATACTTCTTTATCTGCTTCACTCATTTCTTTATTAATCACTTTTTGAATTTTGTTCAATTCATCCATTAAATACTTTTTATTATGAAGCCTACCTGCAGTATCAACAATTAACACATCTGCATTTTTTGCTCTTGTGATTTTGATTGCATCATATACAACAGATGCTGGGTCTACCCCTTCTTCCCTTTTTACAATATCTGCTCCTGAACGTTTTGCCCAAATCTCTAATTGCTCTACTGCTGCTGCTCTAAAAGTATCTGCTGCTGCAACAACTACTTTTTTTCCATCTTTTGCTAAGCGATTCGCAATCTTTCCGATAGAAGTTGTTTTTCCTACACCATTAACACCAACAACTAATATGACTGATGGTTTTGTATTTAAATGCAAACTTACATCTGTTACCTCTAATATTTTTTGCATTTCTTCTCTTAATGCTTTTTTGACATCTTCTTCATCTTCTATTTTCTCTTTTTTCATTCTTTCTCTTAGTTGATTGATAATTTTTACAGAAGTGTCCATTCCAATATCTGACATAATTAAAATTTCTTCTAATTCTTCTAAAAAGTCTTCATCTACTTTTCTAAAACTACTAAATACATTATTGATTTTTTCATCAAATGATTTTTTTGTTTTATTTAATCCATTTTTTAATTTATCAAAAAATCCCATGGTTAATTTCCTTTCTTTTTTTATTACTTTTGTTTATGATTTTCTTTTGACATTATCTATTTTAACATATTTTTTCTAATATTTCCATTCATTTCAAGATTTTGTTTAATTTATCTTTCTATACAAGAACAATAGCGGACTTTCTTAAGCATTCTCTCTGTTTATAACATTTTAAAGTCCGCGTCCATTGTTCGCGCGCCAATTTTACGTTAGTAAAATTGTGTGCAACCATTAAAGCGAAGCGACGTTCGTTGAATAGGAAAAAGTCATTTTTCCTATTCAACGAAAAAAACCAGCATTACGCTGGTATCTTTTTCGGCCATGTTTTGTTTTTAGTTACATTATCATACTGCTTCTTAGTCACAATATCTTTTTATAAATTCTTCTCTGAATTCCCGGATACTCTTTGGGATTTCAAAAAATATCTTCAAATCTTTTAATATTGATGCAACTTTTTCAAAACCTCCTTCAAAGAAAAGTCTTGACACATCATTCTTGTCTTTCCCCATTATAATCATAATGATTACTATTATGGCTTTATGACGCATTGACAGATCCTCTACAACAATATGTGTTGGATTTCCTATTTCCTCACAGTAGTATACCTTTGTTGATTTAGTTCCTAAGACTCTTACTCTAAAACAAATCCGTGTTACTTCTTTCACCAGTTCAAACTCATTTATTTTTTTTGAACTGTTCGTAAAATTATATAAATTTTGAATTTTTACTGCCTCATTTCCATTCATAAAACTCTTTTCCTCTCTCTTTTTGAATCACATGGCTAGTTGCATTTTACAACATATTCCTATTATACATTATTTTATGTAAATTTGCAAATTTGTATGTAATTGTGTTTGATATACTTACATATACAAAAAAGAAATCTCAAATACTTTTGAAATTTCTTTTTTCTGACTTTAACTTTATAATCTATAAGGTCTGTCCCTTTTGTTCAATTTTTGAATGTTTTGGACGTGCCAAATCATTCAAAATTAAAGATGAGGGATTTTTGAGTCCGTCCCCAAAATCCCGATTTATTCTAATACAAATAATTCTCCTAATGGTCTTGCTTCATTTAGTCTTTTAATTGCTTCTGCAAATAATGGTGCAATGGTTAATACTTTTATTTTACTACTTTGTTTTTGTTTTTCTTCTGGTAATGGAATTGTATTTGTAATAACTAATTCTTTTATTGGAGATGCTTCAAT
>CALXLP010000062.1 GCA_944389225.1 uncultured Clostridia bacterium
AATAAAACATTTATGGCGATATTTGGACAAACTAGTCCATATACATTAGAAGAGGTATTATCTGAATTTGCTTTTGATATCAGATTACCTCAAAGGGTAATAGATAGTGTAACAGGAGAAGAAACTTGGGCATCTGCAGTAAGTTCTGCAAAATATATTACACAAGAAAATATGAGAAAATATGATGAAAAAAGGGGGTGGATGATACCTAAGCGAAATGTAAAAAATCTAAAAGAAATTTTAGAAATTTGGAAAATAACCAATTATACAACAACTCAAAGGATATATGATTGTATCAATGTATCACAAAGTGATCCCATGTATACTTCAGAAAATGTATTTCGTTCTACAGATTGTAGAAAATGTAAAAATGTCATATTTTCAGATGGGTGTGCAGAAAGTGAAAATATTATAGCCTGTCAAAGAAGTGGAACTTGCAGTTTTGCATTAAGGATTGCAGATTCATCTGATTGTACAAATAGCTATAATGTGATTTGTTCTAGCAAGATTAGTAATTCTTATTTCATACAAGATTGTAATAATCTATATGAATGTATTTTCTGTTCACATATAGCAAATAAAAGATATTGTATTGCTAATATGCAATTTGAAAAAGAAGAATATACTGTCATAAAAAAGGCGATTGTAAAATGGATTTTGACGAAGAAATAAATAACTTATACTTGCCTTAAATTTGATAAAACAGCCCAAAAGTGATATAATTAACATAACTGAAAATTCAATTTCAGAAGAAAGAGGAGGAAAAAACATGAGAAGTATGAAGGCAATAAAAGCAATGAACCAGAAACTTAAGCAGGCGGTAGAGAAACAAGAAAATGTAATCCTCGACGAGTTTTTGCAGAGAGCAAAGCGGATAGAGGAGTACCTTACGCTATTGGAACTGGAAGGGGTTGATCAAAAACGCTTTATCTGTGTCGAAGGACATGAAGAGTGGCAGGATATTGCGTATGATAAGATTAGTGAAGAAACATTGAAGAACTTGCTGAAAACCTTCCGGGAGCTGAAAGCAGACGATTCATCAATGGAGGCATTTAGAAAAATTTCAGAAGAAGGAGTTTTATTCTTGTACACATATCATGAGTACGAGGATATGGATACTCTGATGATGAATTACGAGGATATAAAAGCGGCTGAAAATTTTATTGAATAAAAACTCTTTGCAAAAACCAATTTAGCAACCAGCCGGGTGAGTTTCGCCCAGTTGGTTGCTTTTTATATGTTTTCATCCCATGTAAAAAATAGATTGAAGATTTACTTGAATATTAAAAGATATTGATATATACTTTAAGAAAACAAGGTTTAAAGGGGAATTTATATGAAAAAAAATGAAAAGTGTAAAAAAGCAAATTGGTTATATGTATTATCAATTGTATATGTTATTGTTTCCTATATATTTATATCTATAAGTGGATATATTAATCAATTAGATTTATCAGAAAATCTAGTTCCGATTAAGAATGCATTGGCAGTATTCTTTCTATTTCTACCTATTATTTTGTGTGTGATTAATTATATTGTAATGTTTACAATTGGTAAAAAAGTAAGTCAAAACATATTGTTGAATTGTGCTGTATTAGTAAAATATGGTTTAATACCATTATATATTCTAGGGACAGTTTTAATTTTAGTACTTTTACTTTTTTCTTTTACACCAGTACCATTTATGATATTTGTTGGTCCATATATGGCTTTGGTTTTAAGTGTGATTGGTTGGCTAATTTTGATTGGTTCAGCACCATTTTCTATTGCCTATATAATGAAATCTTATAAAGAGGGAATACATGGAAAGGCACTATCAATTATAACTGGTATTTTACAGTTCTTTTTAGTTTTTGATGTTATTTCTATTATGATTTTAACTTTAAAAGAAAAACGATGGAAAAAACTAACATTTACAATTTTAGCATTGTTATTTACTTTGTTTTTAGCTTGCATAATAGGATTTGTTACACTGATTTTTGCTATATTTTAATTAAATAAAACTAACATGTGATTTTGAGAATCACGTTATTTCTTTTCATGATTTTCCTGTCAGAGGAGAGGTTCATTCGGCTCGTGAAGAAGAACTGAGCAACCTAGGGGCGGTGGGATTACCCTGTACATAACATTGCTCTGCGTAGTGTCTAATCCGTACAAAAACTAGAACAGATAGTCTAGGTGTTTTCCTCGCCTGGCTATTTGCTTTTACACTGCTTATGGTTTTCATCCCATTGACAAAATAACAAAAAAATGTAATAATTATGCAATATAAAAGAGAAAAATAGAAAGAAAAGAGGAAATAAAATGAGTAAATATTATTTTACATCAGAAAGTGTGACAGAAGGACATCCAGACAAATTATGTGACACAATTTCAGACTGTATATTAGATGAATATTTAAAACAAGATAAATCTGCAAGAGTAGCAGTAGAAACATTTGCTTCAGGCAATAGAATTACCATTGCAGGGCAAGTGACTGCTAATGGAGAAGTAGATATTGAAAAATTAGTAAGAGAAAAAATAAAAGAAATCGGATATGATAATGAAAATATTGATATGGATTATAGAACTTGCAAAATTGATATTAATATTACAAAACAAAGTCCAGATATTGCATTAGGGGTAGATGTTGGAGGCGCTGGAGACCAAGGCATTATGTTTGGATTTGCCTGTGATGAAACACCAGAATATATGCCATATGCCATTTCTATGGCTCATAAATTATCTAAAAGATTAACGGAAGTAAGAAAAAATAAAGAAATTAAGTATTTAAGACCAGATGGAAAAACACAAGTAACAGTTGAATATGAAAATGATAGACCAAAAAGAATTGAAACCATATTAGTTTCTACACAACATAATGAAGAAATCAGCCAAGAAAAATTAAAGAAAGATGTTATCGAAAAAGTTATCAAACCAGTAATTCCAGAAAATATGATAGATAAAGATACAAAAATTTATATTAATCCAACTGGAAAGTTTGTTATTGGAGGACCTTTAGGAGATACAGGACTTACCGGTAGAAAAATTATTGTCGATACATATGGTGGATATGCAAGACATGGTGGAGGTGCATTTTCTGGAAAAGATGCAAGTAAAGTAGATAGATCTGCAACATATATGTTAAGACATATTGCCAAAAATATTGTTGCAAACGGATATGCAAAAAAATGTGAAATACAAATTTCATATGCAATAGGAATGAAAGAACCATTATCTATTCATGTAAATACATTTGGAACAGGAATCATTTCAGAAGAAGCTTTAATTATAAAAATTAAAGAAAAATTTGATTTAACACCAGATGGTATTATTAAGTACTTAGAATTAGATAAACCAATTTATTCATTAACAACCAATTATGGTCATTTCGGAAAAGAAAATTTAACATGGGAAAAAGTAATAAAATTATAGTTTAGAAAATAGGAAAGAAGTGGAAAATACAAATGCTAAAACGAGTTATAGAAAAGAATTATAAATGGATTATTGCTTTCCTTTGTCTAATTATTGTCATAATGATGTTAGAAGATATTTTTGAAAATGAACAATTAACATTAGATATGGTTGTATACAGGTTAGTTATTTTGAATCTAAGGTCTGAGCCATTAACAGTTATTATGAAGGTAATCACAAATCTATCTTCTGCATATGTATTGATAGCAATAACCATAGGAACCTTGATTTTTATAAAAAACAAAAAAGTAGGTTTATGTGTTGCTAGCAATTTAATAATTACCACTTTACTGAACCAATTATTAAAATATATTGTACAAAGACCAAGACCAGATGGATACAGATTGATTGCTGAAAGTGGATATAGTTTTCCATCAGGACATTCTATGGTTAGTATGGCATTTTATGGATTAATCATCTATTTAATATGGAAAATGGTTAAAAACAAAAAAATAAAATACATCAGTTGTGGAATATTAGGATTGTTAATACCAATGATTGGATTTAGTAGAATTTACTTAGGTGTACATTATGCAAGTGATGTTGTTGGTGGATTTGCGATATCTATAGTATATTTATTATTATTTACGAATATTGCAAGATCTGTATTACAATTAGAAAAGGAAAAGAATTATCCTATGAAGAATAAAAGAAAAATGGTAGAATTAAGAAAAAAGAGAAAAAAATTAAGAAATAGTTTTAAATATGCTTTTGAAGGAATTGAAGAAGCATGGAAAACAGAACAAAATTTAAAAATACATTTTGTGATTATGGCATTGGTAATTATTGCAGGATTTATTTTTAAAATATCAGTTATGGAATGGATTGTATGTTTATTATTATTTGCAATTGTCATTTCATTAGAATTAATTAATACAGCAATTGAAACAACAGTAGATATTGCTATGCCAGAAATTAATGAAAAAGCGAAATATGCAAAAGACATCGCTGCGGGTGCAGTATTATTTTCTGCAATGATTTCTGTAATTATTGGGTTAATTATATTTTTACCTAAAATCTTTGGATAAAGTTAGAATTTAAAAATTATTTTTGAAGTCGTAGTGAAAACGGCTTCTTTTTTTGATATATTTAAAAACGAGTTATAAATATAATAATTTTTTATAATCATTAGGAAATCTCATTTTATATAGGACTTTATTAATGGATATGGTTATTAATTTTGTTTGTAAAATGTCAATATTTTTTATTATATTGATATAAAAATTATAAAATTCAACTTTTTCTAATAATATTTTCAATATAATGATTATTGAAAACAAATCTCTAGTTGCATATAAAAATTTATCATTTTTGCTTATGTTTAGTTCTTTATGATATTTAGTGGGATAAATTCTATTCTTTAGTGTTATGTCATATAATTTTTCATCATGTGCACATATATTTCTAATGAGCGTTAAGTTTTGCAAATAAATTTTAAATTCTGATATTTGTAAATTGAATTTTCTACTAATTGTATTTTGTTCTTTTTGTTTCATTAGGCTATAAAATTTTGAGATTTTTCCAAAAGATAAAATTCTTACTAATACCCATAATGGAATATAATGATAATTATCCCAATAGTGGACTATCATTTTATTTGAATTTTTATATTGATATTTGATTTCTGAGAGTATATTTGATATAAATTTTTCAACTAATATGATTTTTGAATCTGAATTATTAAAATTTTTAGAAATTAAATAGTTTTTATGACCATAAGCTTTAGAAAATTCATAAGCTATATATGTATCTATTTCATTTTCGATTAATAAAATATATTTTAAAAAATTAATTTTAATATTTTTATCAAATTGATATATAGAATAGATTTCTTCAAATTTTGTATTTTTAATATATTGATTTTTATATTTATGATTCAAAAATAAATCTTTATAACCATTAATTAAATAGTAATAATTATTTTTTTCTAATATCTTATAAGCTTTATTATAATCTTCTATTAAAATGTTTCGAGACTTTAATAGTTGAATTTGTTCGTCAAGTGTTTTGAAGACTTTTTCCAATATTTTCCTCCTTGTGTTAAAAAAACGCCTCGGACCCAGAGGGTTACCCGAGGCATCAATTATTTCCGACTTTGGTCCCGTAGGTTTTCCAAAGTACGATCTATTGTAGA
>CALXLP010000063.1 GCA_944389225.1 uncultured Clostridia bacterium
GGTGATTTTAAATTGGTTTTTTGATAAATTTCACCTAATTTATATACTACTTTAAATACTTTTCCATTTTCTCTTGTAGAATGAATATATAATTTATTTACATTATTTCTAACTCTTTGATTGACAATATCTAAATATTCAATAAAGTCTGTATCGATTCCTTTACTAATTAAATCTTCTTGAATTGCTTTAGCCGCCGAATTATGTCCTCCTCCTGTTCCACAAGATAATATGAGTACCTTTTCTTTTGCATGTTTTCTTATCAATTTTTCTACTTTATGATAAAAACAATCTAATCTTCCTATATATTGCTTATTCCATGGTTTGTTTCTACCAAAATAATGAATGATAACTGTGTTTCTACAAATCCATCGTAGTCCGATTTGATTTTTTGGATGATTGATATTATATGTATTTACTGTTCTTTCCCCTAAGTTATATTTTAAGCTATCCACTAATTTAATTTTATCTCCAAACATAGATACAAGTATATCTTGATCTGGCAATAATAATTTCTTTTCATTTTTTTCTATAAATGCTTTTACTTCTTTTTCTATATTAACCTTTCTTAATTCTTTTAAATTCATTAAAAGAACCCCTGTATTAATATATGGCTCATCTTCTTTTATATTTAATCGAATTTCATTTAGTTTATGTAATACTTTTTTGATATGTGTTGCTGCAACATAATAGTTATTCTCAAAATCTGTTTCATATAATTCTTTTAATGAATTTATGACAATCGTATCTGCATCTAAGTAAAGAATTCTTTCTAAATCTTGTGGTAGATAGTTACTCGCAAAAATTCTAAAATATACTTCTACAGGATATCGTTTCTCATGTACAGGAAATTTTTGAATTTCCTTTTCTGATATATGAATTAATTGAATTTGAAATCGGTTTAAATCCAAGTTATTTTCTATTATTTTTAAATCTTTTTCTTCCAAATCTTTATGCAATATATATATATTAAAATTTTCTTTTGCATTAGAATACTGTATAGAATTTAATAATATATTTACTTGTTTTATATATTTTTTATTAATGGTTATTAAAATATTCATAAATATCTACTATTTTCCCTCTCCTTGTATTTGGGTATTGTCTTTTTGTGCCTTTGCTACAGTTTTCCAGTTACTTTGTATATATACTTCATCTTGTAAATCTTTTATATCTCTATATTTTCTTGTTAAAGATTCTGCTTGTTCTTGTGAAACCAATCCTTCTTTTTTTAATAGTTGTAAAAACTCAGAATCATTTAATGAAGCAATATATTTACCAGCCATCAATTCTGCCACTCTTACTTTCATATCATCATAATATTTAGGTAATTTCCCTGAAAGTACACCTTTATATATGGTTTCTATTTCTGCTTTTCTAGTTTCTGCATTATATCCAATCATTTCTCCATTATTTAACTTTCTCATGTAACGAGAGATATATGATTTTATTCTTGCATTTTTCTTCGTATAGTCTAATCCTAATTCTTCCTTATCTCTATATAGTTTTTGTCTTAATACATGATCTCTAGCAATATCTAATTCCTCTCCAATAGATTCCTTTAAAGCTATTTGGGCAGTTCTTTTTGTAAATTGTAAATCTCTTGCATCTGATTTTAATGCATATCTAATAAATTTTTCATCATTTTCACTATAATCTGATGGTATTTCTGCTTCACTCTCATCCTCTGTTTCCTTTTCATCTTGTGAAAGCCTTAATGTCGAAGCTAAAAGTTTATTGCATTCTCTTTTTCCTTGATTCTGTCTACCTTCTTCACTTCTTTGCTTAATTTTTTCATCCAAATTTTCTTCTAAAAAGATTTTGGCATATTTATCTCTTAACTTACGAATTGCCGGTGGATAAGTTCCCTGATCTTCTTTTAGTATAACATTATCCACTGCTTTTTGATTATTTAAATTTCTTAATTGATTCATCAATGTCATAACGATTGGTGACATGGTAATTTTTCCTTTTGTACTATTGGCTATAACATCATTTACAAAAATTTCTTTTAATCTTTCTGCTATTTTTGAATAAGATTTTTCTTTATTCGCTACATCAATTTCTGCTTTATCAATTCCTAAAGCTGTTAACACACGAATATAATCCTCATCTAATGTATCTACAATATTTCCACCCTTATCTCTTACTAATCCTTCTCTTAATCCATCTACCATATCTAGTGGAATATATGAAATTTGATCTGCTAATCTCATTAAAGAAGCCTCTGCTGTTGCTGGTTTAATCTTCCTGTCATATCCTTTTATACCATAACATTTTAAAATTTCTGTTTCAAAATCTCTTTCTGTCTTGTTAGCATTTGGTATATATTCTTTTTCTGCTGTTTCTCCATTATGTGTATTAATACCATCCATGATAAGCCATAAAGATTCTCTTATTTTACCTAATTCTTTAGGTCCAATTTCTGGGTTATGTACTTTTATTTTTTCTATAATTTGATTATATATATGTTCTGTAAAAACAAGTTCTCTTGTGCCAACTGCATTATGACATACCAATCCTAAGCCATCATCTTCTTGAATATTTGATATCCACCATTCTCCGCTATGACCTAAAAAAGTATGTCCAATATCATGATGTTTTGCCATAATTCCTACGATTTGTTCATTTAGTCCTAATTTCTTAGCAATTTCCTTAGTGATTTTTTCTACATCCTCTTGATGTGTTTTTCTAACTGTAGTTTCACCTGATGACCTTCTAAGTCCTTTTATCATCATGGTTTCATCACAACTTTTTTTGTTGTATAATGTTAATACCATATCAATTTCATTTGCATATTTTTCTAATCTTTTTAATTCAATTTGTCTTTTAAATCTTTTTGTTTTATCAATTATTTTTCCTTGAAATTCTTTTATTGTATTTTTTATTTTCATAATTTTCTCCCTTTTCTTATCTTTTCAAATTCACAACTATTAAAATTATACCACAAATCTTGAATTTTGTACATATATCGCATTTTTACACTTTTATTGTAAAATTATGTAAATTTTCTGAATATTTTGCTGTTTTATCCCAGAAATACTTGTATATTTTGCTTTTTTATAATATAATTTCCAATGGGAGGAATGGATTATGTCTAAATTATTTATATCTCATGGAGATATTATATTAGATAATATCTATAATGGAGATTTAGAATTAATCAAACAAGATGGTGGTGGTAGTAACTGGAACACATTATATAACTTATCTTATCTAGGTGAAACCTGTTATGCTGTTGGTACTTGTGGTAAAGATAAAGAAGGTGATATTGCCCTTTCTTCTTTAAAAGCAGGTAATGTAAATACTGACCTTGTTCGCCGTGATGATATTTCAACTTCTATCATGAATATTATCATTCCAAATCAAAGTGAATTAGGAGATAACAGTATTATTCATAGTTGGTATTCGCCAATTACTAACAAACGCACTCTATTTTTTAGGGATAATCTTCCAATAGAATTACCAAAATATATGTTGGAAAATGATATTTATGTTTTGTTAGATAAATTTGAAACCATTAATTTTGATTTTATTTCAAATCTTCAAAAGAAAAAAGTTTGTTTAGATATTGGACATGTTCGTTTTATTGAGCATTTTACAAAACAATATTTAACAATGTTTTTTAAAACTGCAAATTTAATTCAATTAAATGAAACGGTTAAATCTTTATTATTTGAACGTTTACAAATTCAAAATGAATTTGAATTTTTTAATTTACTTGACTTAGATTTGTTAGTTGTTACAAAAGGAAAAAAAGGTGCTACCTTCATTTTTAAAGAAAACGATGAATTAAAAGCTGTTGATAAAGAACCTGAAGTTATTGCAAAAGTAATCGATTCTTCAGGAGCTGGAGATGCTTTCTTTGCTTCAGTTATTCAAGGGTATGCCTATACAGATACTATTAATTCAGATTTTATTAATAAGATTTTTTCTACTGCCAACAAAGCTTCTAGAGAAGTAATTAGTCAACTTGGTAGTCGAAGAACATCTTAATATATAAAATAAATTAAAATTAAAAGATCATTATTAATAAGGAGGAAAAAATGAAAAATTTTGATGTTGCCATTATTATGGGAAGTGATTCTGATTTATCTATTATGAAAGATGCAGCTAAATTTTTAGAAGATATGGGAATTTCTTATGAAATGAAAATTCTTTCTGTTCACAGAACACCTGAAAAAGCTATGGAATATGCAAATAGCTTAAAAGAAAATGGTGTAAAAGTTGTCATCGCTGGTGCTGGAGGTGCTGCACATTTACCTGGTGTATTTGCTGCTATGTTACCAACTGTTCCAGTAATTGGTATTCCAATCCATACAAAAACATTAGGAGGCGTTGATTCTTTATATTCAATTGTTCAAATGCCTTCAGGAATTCCAGTTGCAACAGTTGCAATCAATGGTGCTAAAAATGCTGGAATCTTAGCAACCTCTATCTTAGCTGTTGGAAATGAAAGTATAAAAGAAAAATTAGCAGCTTATAAAAATTCTTTAAAAGATGCTGTTTCTAAAAAAGATGAAAAACTTCAAGAAATGGGATATGCAAATTATTTAGAAAATATGAATAAATAATCAAATTTGTCCAATTGGGGACGTTTCCTTTTGGACATTTTGAAAGAAAAAACAATAAAAATTGAAAGGAATGTGAAAACAATGAAAAAAATTAGTAGTGGTAAAGTTCGTGAAATTTATGAAGTAGATGATGACAAATTATTACTTGTTGTATCTGACAGAATTTCTGCATTTGATTATATCTTACCAAATTTAATTCCTGATAAAGGAAAAATATTAAACCAAATCTCAAAATTCTGGTTTGATTATACAAAAAATATCATACCAAATCATGTTATTTCAACTGATTTAAAAGATTTTCCTGAAGAATTCCAAACACCTGAATTTGAAGGAAGAAGTATGTTAGTTAAAAAATTAAAAATGATACCAGTAGAATGTATTGTAAGAGGATATATCACAGGTTCTGGTTGGAAAAGTTACTTAAATGATGGAACTGTATGTGGTATTAAACTTCCTGAAGGATTACAAGAAGCACAAAAATTACCTGAACCAATCTTTACTCCAACAACTAAAGCAAAAGAAGGTCATGATGAGAATATTTCTTTTGAAGAAGTTTGTGATCTAATTGGAAAAGATTTAGCAGAAAAACTTAGAGCAAAAACAATTGAAGTATATACAAAATGTTCTGAATATGCTGCAACAAAAGGTGTGCTTATTGCTGATACAAAATTTGAGTTTGGACTTGATGAAAATGGTGAACTAGTTCTTGGAGATGAAGTATTAACTCCTGATTCTAGTAGATTCTGGGTTGCAAAAGATTATAAAGTTGGAACCAGCCCAAAAAGTTTTGATAAACAATATCTTCGTGATTGGATAAAATCTAGTGGATATAATCCTGAAGGTGATACTCCAATTCCAGAAGATGTCATTATGACAACAAGACAAAGATATATTGA
>CALXLP010000064.1 GCA_944389225.1 uncultured Clostridia bacterium
AAAAGAACATTAGATCAAATCTAATGTTCTTTTTTGTCAATTATGACATTGATTGATTTCCAGGAAGGAAATAATCAACAACACCATAAATTAGAGCACCTATAATAGCAGCCATCCATGAAATTGAATAACCAGCTACAAAGAATTGTGTAACATATAATGTAATTGCAGCTAAGGCAAAACCTACAAATCCCTTACCAAAAGGACTAGCATGTAATCCTGTAAATTTAACAATTAGATAGTCTATAATACTCAAAACTACTGCAGCTATAATAAGTGTCGCAAAATTATTGATACTAAAACCTGGTGTAAAAAAGGCTGTGACAGCTAAAACAATAGCAGCTGTAATTAATCTACCAACTATTTGCCAAACTGTTGATGTACCTGTTTTAGCATTGTTTCCTCTTGCTTCTGACATAATAGATAACCTCCTTAGACTTTTTAGAACATATAAATATATCCTAAAAACAATATTTCATAATGCATTTTTTCAGGTTCTAAAAATAGTATTTACAAAAAAAAAATAATTATTCAAAACGAAGTATAAAATATTGAAAAATGTAAAAAATAAACATATGAATAAAAAATGAAGGTGTTTATATGTTAATAACTTTTTTTAGATCAATTGTTTTATACATAATTGTATTATTTGTTATGAGATTAATGGGAAAAAGGGAAATTAGTCAAATGCAACCATTTGAATTAGCTATTTCCATTATGATTGCAGATTTAGCATCTATTCCTATGACAGAAATTGGAATACCTATCTTTAATGGAATTGTACCTATTTTAGGATTATTGTTAATGCATTTAGTCATTTCTGTTATTAATATAAAAAGTATCAGTTTAAGAAAATTTATTTGTGGAAAACCAAGTATCTTAATTTATAGAGGAAAGATTGATGAAAAGATATTAAAGAAAGAAAGATTTACGATTAATGAATTACAAGAAAGACTTAGAAGAAATAATATTTTTAATTTAGGTGATGTAGAATATGCCATATTAGAAACAAGTGGGGAAGTGACAGTAATTCAAAAACCAGAAAAAAGAGGAACGACGCCAGAAGATTTTCAAATTGTACCAGAATATGAAGGAATACCATATGATTTAGTAATTGATGGAAAAGTAATGTATAAAAATTTAGAAAAATTAGGTAAGAATGAAAAATGGTTAGAAAAACAATTAGTTCCTTTTAAAATTAAACCAGAAGAGGCTCTAGTTGTGACAATTGATGGAAAAAATCAAATCTTTTGTCAAAAGAAAGAAGGAAAATAAAATGTTAAAAGAATTTATAATTTGTACGATTATACTTATTTTAATATTTGTTGGAAACGGAATTACGCAAGGATATAGTAGAAGTTCAATAGAAAATATTAATGAGAAACTAGCAATTTTAAGAGAAGAAATGAATCAAGAAGAAATAAATGAAGAAGAAATAGGAAAACATCAAGAAGAAATTGATAAGCAATGGGAAGAAATGTTTTCAAAATTAGCATATTATATAGAGCATGAAGAACTTGAAAAAGTTTCAAGAAATTTAGAAAATATAAAAACATATATAGACTTAAAAGAATATGATAATGCAACAAAAGAAATTAATGAAGTAATCTATATATTAAACCATATTGAAGATAAATATTCTTTTAACTTGCAAAATATATTTTAAAAGAAAAAATTACTGTTTAACGGATAATAGTCTTATTTAATCTTATTTTCGTTAAACAGTAATTTTTATATTATTTATTTTTCGCTAGAAGAATCTATCTTTGCATAAGATTTTAACTTTTTATAAACCAAATCATTAATAGTACCAGCAGGAAATTTTCCATTCTTATCTTTCTTTCCAGCAGGAACGCCTGTTAAAATTTCGATACCTTCTTCAATAGTAGAAATAGCATAAATATGAAATTGTTTATTTTTTACGGCATCAATAATTTCATCAGATAATTGTAAATTATCTACATTTTGAATTGGTATCATAACGCCATGTTCTCCAGTTAATCCACGCATTTTACAAATTTGGAAAAATCCTTCTATTTTTTCATTAACACCACCAATTGGTTGAATTTGTCCTTTTTGATTTACAGAACCTGTAACAGCTATAGACTGATTAATTGGAATACCAGAAAGGCTAGAAAGTAATCCATACAATTCTGTACTAGAAGCACTATCTCCATCGACTCCATTATATAATTGTTCAAAACAAATACTAGCTGTTAAACATAAAGGAATATCTTGAGCAAACATTTCTCCTAAATAACCTGTAAGAATTAATACACCTTTAGAATGAGAAGGACCAGAAATTTCAACTTCTCTTTCAATGTTAACAACACCACTTTTTCCTGTGTAGGTATTAACGGTTATTTTTGCAGGTTTTCCGAAGCTATAATCTCCAATACTCATAATGGTTAATCCATTTAAAGTTCCAACTTCAAATCCAGAAGTATTAATTAATAAAGAATTTTCTTTAATCATTTCTACATATTTTGCATCATATTTTTTTACTCGATTAATTCTTTCATCTAAAGCTTTTTGTACATATTTATCTGTAACAACTTTTGATTTCGATAATTTAGCCCATGTGGCAGCTTCTCCAACAACTTGTGTTAAATCATCAAAACGAGTAGAAACTTTGTGATGACTGCCAGCAAGTTTAGAAGCATATTCAACAAGTCTTGCCATAGCACTTCTATCTAAATGTGGTAATTCCTCATAAGCACAAAAACCATGAACAATTCTTGCTAATTTATTGACATTATCTTCTGTAATAGGGGCATCATCTTCAAATTCTACTTTTATTTTAAATAATTTTCTAAAATCTGAATCCATAGCTAATAAAGTTTGATAAATATTGGCATTTCCTATTAAAATAACTTTCAAGTTCAAAGGAATAGGTTCAGGTTTTAGAGAAACTAAGACCATAGAAGAACGTTGATCTGCCGTATTTTCAATTCCTATATTTTTTACTCTTAAAGCTTTTTTCAAAGCTTCATAACACATACTATTTGATAATAAATCTTTTGCTTGGAAGATAATATATCCACCATTTGCTTTTTGCATTAGTCCAGCTTTTAACATCGTATGATCTGTTTTCAAAGAACCATAATAATTTTCATATTCCAAAGAACCAAAAATATTATGGTAAGAATAGTTAGTATCCATGATAACAGGAGCACCTTCACGAGTAGAGTTATCAACAAATAAGTTAACTCGGTAATTTAATGTAGGGTCAGGTTTTTTCATGGTTGGATTTTGTTGAGTAGAAGAGTTATGTTGATTGGTATCTTCTTCTAAAAATGTAGAAATATTTTTTAATACATCTTGTTTAACATCTGTTAAAAATTTATTAATTTTTTTATTTCTTTTATATTTTGATTTCAAGTAATTAATATGAACATTAACGGTTAAAAGAGCGACATTTGATTGCCATTCAGATATTTTTTTATCAGATTGCCTTTCAATTTCTTTTATTTGTCCAATGACATTCATAATTTGTTCTTGTACAATTAAAGAATTTTGCTCATATTTTTGTCTAATGGTTTCATCTAATTTGTCAAATTCTTCTTCTTCAATCGGTTTACCATCTACAATAGGGGTCATATAGATCCCATTTTGAGCAGTTTTTACAGCAAAATTATATTTTCCAGCATCTGTATTTAATTTTTCTAATAAAGCAGCTCTTTTGGTTTCATATTCTTGCTTAATTAATGCTTTTTCTTTTTCAAAATCATCAGCATTAAAGGTTTTCTTAATATCTTTTTTGATTTCTTTAATAAATCCATCCATAGCTTCTTTAAATTCTTTTCCATGACCTGCTGGTAATTCAACGGCAATTGGCTCATTTGGATTTTCAAAATTGTAGATATAACACCAATCAGAAGGAACTTTCTTTTTGGCAGCAATTTTTTCTAAATAGTTTTTGGTATACATGGTTTTACCTACACCACTAGGACCTTCTAGATATAAGTTATATCCTTTTACATCAACTTGAATTCCAAATTCTAAAGCTTTTATTCCTCTGTCTTGACCAATACCTTCTTGTATTGATTCTAATTCTTCTGTTGTTTCAAATTTAAAGACATCTGGATTACAAGAGAATTTTAAATCTTTATAATTTAATTCATTTACATTCTTCATTTGTTACCTCCAAAATTTTTTCTTAGTGTTACCATTTTTTACTTTTTTTATGATATAAAAAGTGATTTTTTCACAAACTTATTGTATATTAGTTAGAGAAATTTGTAAATAAAAAACAGATAAAATTTACAAAATTTTTTAAAAAGTATTGACAAAAAAAAGAAAAAACAGTATAATCTATAAATGTCAAGAGTAATGCAGGTGTAGTTCAATGGTAGAACCTCAGCCTTCCAAGCTGATGACGTGGGTTCGATTCCCACTACCTGCTCCAAGAATTAAAAACTTACGAATCAAAAATTCGTAAGTTTTTTTGTTTCTATTATTAATTTTATAATTTCTTCAATTTAGCAACAAAAAATCCTTCATATAAATCAGATGGGGCAATACATAAAGTGCCTTCAATAGAAGTAGGTAACAAGATGGCATCCGTGAAAACAGACACATCAATTGGTAAAATTTCTATTTGTTTTAAATTAATACATTTTTGTAAAATTTGTTCATTTTCTTTATTCAAAATAGAACAAGTAGAATATACCATTTCATGACCAGGTTTTAATAAAGTAATTGCTTTTCTTAACAAATCAGATTGAACTTTTGAAGAACGATTTACTAAATCTTCAGTAAAAGTAGTTCCCAATTTTTTATCAAATATAGAAATGGTCCCACTACCACTACATGGAGCATCTAATAAAATTTTATCAAAAGAAAAGAAATCATCTAATTGCCTTGCATCTTTTATCATAACATTTACCCTATTAGCCCCTTGTTTATTTAGATTATATTGTAATCTTTCTGCTCGAATTTTATTTTTTTCACAAGCTGTAATAAATGCTTTATTTTGAGAAAGTGCTAGCATTTGGGTAGTTTTGCCACCAGGAGCAGCAGCCATATCTAGAATATTTTCATCTTCTTTAGGAGATAAAACAATTGGTGGTATCATAGAAGATAAACTTTGTAAATAGATTTCACCATTTTTGTAAATATCTAAATTTTTAATGTCTTCTTCAGATATATTTTCTATAATCAAAGCATCTTGATACCAACTGACTTCTTTATATGTAAAATGTAAATTATCAAAAACAGTTTTAATATTAGAAATGTTTGCTTTTAAAGTATTTGCCCTTAGTGTTACAGGTCTTTGTTGAGAATAGCCTTCAATAATGGTATTTGTTAAAGTTTCTCCATATTGTTCTATTAAAAGATGATATAAAAATTCAGGTATATTGTTTATCATAGTTTCCTCCAAAAAATTATATATAAATATCATACTATAATATAAGAAAAAATGCAAAAAAAAGTCCTAGAGTAACTGACTCTA
>CALXLP010000065.1 GCA_944389225.1 uncultured Clostridia bacterium
ATACATAAATTCTCCTTATCTATAAACATTCCATATTCCCCATAGTTTTATATCTTCAATTTCTTTAATAGGTCTTTGATTTTCTCTTTCTAATCTTAATTTTCTGTTATGCTCTTGATTCCCCATACCAAACAATTTGTTAAATTTCCATTTAGAAATATCAGGTAGTTTAGTTATTATAGGGAATAGACCTGCTTGAATTATTAAAACATACGGTCTTTCAATTCTAAGTATTTCATCTTCTGTAAGTAGATTTCTGCTAATTAAATTAACAGATTCAGAATTACTGCCATTTTGATATTTACTGTAACTACTTGACCTACTATAACTAGAAGTAGTATAAGTTCCTAATTTTTTTGAGATTATACTTGCCGTTTCATTTGAGGCAGTTTTCAAATATATCCAAGTCTGACAGTTATCTCTAATATTTTCAGCAATTTCACGACCATATTTGTTGTCAAGTTGTGAAAAAGATTGTAAAAATAAATTAAATCTAATTCTTCTACCACCTGCAACAGTAAGCATATTTCCAAAAGCAGGTATAGTAGTAAAATTTCCAAACTCATCTAAAATATAATTAACTCTTATCTTTAGCTCTCCACCTCGTTCGTCAGCAGATTCTACAAGCGAAACATAGTTTTGATAAACAAAAAGTGAAGCTAAAGGATAATAAGTTGTTTTTTCATCAGGAAGTATAATATAAGTAACTGTTTTTCTTTCTCCTGATTGCTTTAAACTAAAATCACTTTTACAAGTCATTCCATAAATACTTTTACTTGTAAATAATCTAAGTGTAGTTAGTGCTGAAGTAAAAAAAGATCCTCTTGTTTTTTCAGGTGCAATTCTTGCAATATTAAAAATTGTACTTGCAGGATGTTCAGGTGGTAAACTTTCAATGTATTTATTTATAGGCATTTGTTGTCCTACTGTTTTACACATTTCTGATATAAAAGAATATACATTAGTCAAATTCTGATATTCAGGATGTTCTTTATTATCAAATACTACACTCATAATAGCTCCTGCTATTACTGACATTTCGCCATCTCTCCATATCTTTTCCATTTTAGTTTCTTCATTTCCAACTAAACTTTGAGTTATATCCCAAGCATATTCTTCAGCTTTTCTAAAGTCATTTTTATTTACTGCATCTATAACAGGTTGTAAAAAATTATATCTCGTACTTTTAGTAGGATTCTTAAAATCTAAAGTTATAATTTCATATCCCAAGTTTTCTAAAAACTTTGAAGTATAATGATATATTTCAGCTTTCGGATCTGAAATAATCATACTTTCTCCTGCTAAGCCAAGATTTCCAACTGTTTGTAATACAATACTCCTTGTTTTACCACTCCTTGTAGCTCCAACTACTAAACTATGAATATTATCATCAATATAATAAATATTCTCTTTGTTTTTTTGTTTTTCATAGCCTATAACAATTCCACCTGAATTAAATGTAGTGTTTGTATCACTTAAAGTGTTACATTTAAAAGCTTTTTTAAACTCTTTTTTTGAAAGCCACCTAGCTGTACCGTGTTGTCCTTGTCCCATTATTTCAGGTGTTTTTAATTTATCTGTAACACTTACCGTTTCACTTTGAAAAACATTCTTATTTCCTAAACCAAAAAGCATAATAAATACAATTTCAAAAAGCAAATAAACAAGAAAAAATAGTAGTAATAATTGTTTATCAACTACTATTTGAGAAAATTCTATTTTAGCAAGTTTGGTGTGGATTATAGCACTTAAATAAATACTTAGGGGGATATTAAGTGTTGATAAAACTGCTACTATACCAAATTTTCTTTTATTCATTTTCTAATTCATCTCCTTGTTCTAAATCATTTTCTATTTGAAATTCAACAGTATATGCTTTTATTTGTTCTTCAGTTAAATCTTTAAAGTCTTGATGTTTCTCGTCATTACCTGTTATTACAAAATTTCCTCTTATATTCAATCCGTCAATAGTTCTATTTACTGGAAGTAATTTTTTAAAGGCATCCTCGTCATAAACTATAAGAACATCTTTATATTTTATAACCTCAATATTTTCATTGCCTACAATTCTTCTTAAAGTATTTAGTCTATTAGGAATTCTTTTTAATTCAGGATCTTTACTATTTTCAACTATGAGAACTAACATATTCTGTTTTTCAATAATTACCACCTCCTAGAATTCCATTTCGTCTAATTCTTCTGTACTATAATGCATCTCTATGACTAATTCCTTTTTAGCACTTTTATTTAAACCAGTTAAGGTATGTGTATCTTCAGCTTGTTTGTTTCTGCTTAATTGTTCAATAATATCTGCAAGGCTAGAGTGAATACTTTTATATCTAACTTTTTCTTTACATACACTTTTAATGAATTTCTTAGATTTTTCTTTAAAATATTTCTCCATATTTTCTCGTAAATATTTTTCATTGTGGAGTTTTCTATCACTACATTTATAACCTTTTGGAGTAGTGTATATAATGCTTAATTTTTCTTTACTCCAATTTACTTTGTAGCCTAATTTGTTCATTTCTCTAAAGAATTCATACTTGTTATTTGTTTTTTCCATTACAGAATCTATATCGTTTATAAGTAGCTGTTTCCAACTAATACCTTTTAATCTTGCTTGATATTCATTTATCTTAATATCTGATATTTTTGATTTATTTTCTGTAACAGTAAGTCCATATTCTTTACAAATTTGATTTGAAAATTCTTTTATTTTTTGTAAATCTTGTTTACTTTGGTGGAACTTCAAACCTGTTTTGTAATTCACAGTATTTAAAACAATGTGATTATGTATGTGTTCTCTATCAATATGTGTAGCAATCACAACTTGAAAGTCTTTAAAGTATTCTGCCATCCTTATTCCTATTTCGTGAGCTTGTTCATAAGTTAATTTATCAGTAGGAGAGAAGGATTGCACAAAGTGTATTTTTTCTCTACCTGTTAGCTTGTTATACAATTTTTTAACTGTCATCATTTCTTCATAAGCTATTTCTGGTATGCAATCTTTACCTGAAATTAGTTTTTTATCTGTTTTTTCTTCTTTACATATATAATTTAAAGTCTTTTTTAAACTGACTTTGTTGTTAATAAATTTAATGATTGCCATAACTTTTGTAACTCCTTTTTTGTATCTTCTAAATCAACACAAGTAATTATTCTGCTATTAGCTAATCTTGTTAATTGATTAATATTATTTCCTATTCGTCTAAGTTCTGTTATCATTTCAGGTAATTCATTTATAACTATAATTTCTTTACCCATAGAACTTTTAATTATATATTCAGAAATACTTTTATTAGCTTGTTTGCTTTTTGTTGTTATAAGCATCTTTTCTTCAGGAGTTACCCTTATTTCTATTCTGTCTGTTTTTCTCAATATATCTCCTTCCTTGTGTTAATAAAACTTATGTGGTGTAACCACTTGATCAAAAAAAGGTACTTTTTGCTCCCTTTGTCAGTACAAAGGGGAATCTTGCTATATATCGCTGTCGCTTTTAAAGTAGTCATCTAATAATTTCTTAACTAAAATACTAAATTCCTTATCTGAATTAAACTTGTCTTTATATTCTTTAAATACTTGTTTATTCAGCTTCCCTGTAAATTTATCTACTTTGTTTTTGCCATTTTTTAATAGTTTTAATACCTCTGTATAAGTAATGTTATTTTTATTTGCTCTTATTTTCTGAGATTGCACAAGTGATAATTTTATTTGTTCATCTTCTATTACTTGATTTACTATTTCTTGTTCTTCTTTAGATAAATAAGAAAGTTCAACTCCTGCTCTCATAGATAAATCTTCATTTATTATTTTTTCTTGTAATGATTTAATAAGTTCTGTAAGCCTTATATATCTATAAATTTGAGTTTTACTATCTTCAGTTCCCATTGGGGAATTATCTTCAAAATCATTGATATTACTTATGTTAGGGTTATTTTTTAATATTTTCATTTTCATTTTATACGCATAACCTTTTTCAATAGGATTAATTTTATCTCTATTACAAAGGTTAGTATCTATCATAATTAAAGTTGCTTTATCGTCATCACAATCCACAATTTGAGCAGGAATAGTGGATAAGTTAAGTTCTTTTGAACATTCTACTCTGTTATGCCCTGAAATAATTTCATATTTTCCATTTTCAATTTTTCTAATAATAATAGGTACTAAAACTCCGTTTTCTCTAATACTTTCTAAAACTTCTTGCTTTTTTATTTCATCATACATAGAAAAAGGTTGCCTTTTTCTAAAAGCAACCAATCTACTTAATTCAATATTTATAATATTATTAGTGTTTTCTACTTTTTGTTCTTCTACTTTTTTTGTGAATTCAGGTGTTTTATCTACCACAAATTTTTTTCTTGCATCTTCAATACCCAAAATATATCCTCCTATTCAAGTTCCATATCAGATTCAATAGAATTATGCTTTACATATAAATCTTGTACTTCTTCATAATGTAAGCTTTCTAATTCTTTATCTGTTATAAATTCTTTATCTTTTAAAATATCTTTATTAGTAACTAAAGATCCTATATTATTCACTAATACACCTCTTTCAATAGTGTATCCGTCATCAATATTTGAATTTCTTATATCATAATAAAATAATTCAGGATTTCTTTCTTCAGGAGGAGGAATTTTGTCAAGCCATTGTAATTTTAAGTTCTTCATTTCACATCTCCATTTCTTCTTCATATTCAAGTCCTTTATTAAATTGCTCTATTTTTTTTACTGCCTCAAATACATCTGTATTTGAATTAATTTGTAAATAGGGAATAGAGGCTTTTAAATTATCATATATAGTAAAAGATCCATTTTCAGGATCTAAAATAACTGCATAGAAAGAAACATTTTTTGATTTTAAATCTCTACTTGTTTCATTCCATACAATTACATCATCATTTGAAATATTATTTTTAGAGAAATAAATCATTTCTTCTATCCTTTTAACTAAAGTAGGATTTCTGAATATATTTTCTTCAGGTAGTTCTGAATAATTATTTACAATATAATCGTATAAATAAACTTCATCAGAAAAGGCTTGTAACATATCTAAGTTTTTACAATTTATAAACAATCGTATATTTTTCAAATAAATATCCTCCTAAAAATAAGTTCAAAATGATTATTATTTTATGCACTCAATTAATAAATTAATTCCATCTTTAAAACCTTGTTTATAATATTTATCTAGTGTTGCACCATCTTTTTTTAACCTATCATCTAAAGTTAAATCTAGTAAATTACTAATTTTTTTACTTAATTTTTTATCGTAAATTTTGTTGATAAGTTTTCTAAGCCTTTCTTCGTTACCATTTCTGTCGATTTCGTAACAGACCTTTTTTTCATATTCACTTCTTTTAGCAAGTTCGGATTGCTCTCTGTC
>CALXLP010000066.1 GCA_944389225.1 uncultured Clostridia bacterium
AAAATAGTAATTTGAAAGTGAGGATTTAATAATGAATAAGGGAAAAACAGGAATATTGATGATAATATCTGGAAATATATTATATTTAGCCTATATTTTCTTTTGTAGCGACGAAATAACACCATTTAGTGAATTTAGTTCAGGGTTACTATTAGGCTTATCCGTAGGAATTAATTTAGTAGGAATAATATTATTGGTACTATATATTTCAAAAAATGAAAAAAATAAATGATTATATAGAAAAGGAGGTAAAAAAATGTATAAAACTGTTGTTATAGAGTATTCTCCAAAAGCAGATGATATGGCTAAGAAAATCGAAGAAAAAGCAAATGAAATGTTACAAAATGGATATGAATTAGTTACAATGTCAATTACAGGAACAGCAAAAGCAATTTTAGTATTTAAGAGCAAATAGAAAAGATTATTACCAAAACCGATAAACTAAGATATATAATAAGAAAAAATATTAATATTATGATAAAAAAGAAGGGAAGGTAAAATATTGTGAAAAAAATTTCTGGAAATAAAAAACTAATTATTAGTGTTATGATAATTATAGTAGTAATTGCAATAATTGTGGGAAGTATAATTTCAATACAAAAAAGTGGAAGTAATATTTCTTTTGGAAAAAAGACTTTAAACATTTTATCAGGTTCTGAAAATGAAGTTTTAGAACCAATACTTGAAGAATTTGAAAAACAAAATAATGTTAATATAAATATGACATACGAAGGTTCAGTAGATATTATGCAAGAACTTCAAAATGGTGCTGAAAACTATGATGCAGTATTTCCTGCAAATAGTATATGGATAAGTATGGGTGATACTAATTTAAAAGTAAAAAATCAAAAATCAATTACAACAACACCTGTTGTATTCGGAATTAAAAAAAGTGTAGCAGAAAAATTAGGTTTTGTTGGAAAAGATGTAACAACCAAAGATATATTAGAAAAAATACAAAGCAAAGAACTTAGTTTTATGATGACATCAGCAACCCAGTCAAATTCTGGAGCGACAGCATATTTAGGATTTATTTATGCTCTACTCGGAAATCCAGAAGTAATAACAGCAGAAGATTTAGATAATGAAGAATTAAAAACAAACTTAACAACAATTCTTTCAGGAGTAAACCGCTCATCAGGAAGCTCTGATTGGCTTAAAGATTTATTTTTAGAAAGTGATTATGATGCAATGGTAAACTATGAATCAATTATAATCGATACAAATAAAGAATTAGTAGCTAGAGGAGAAGAACCTTTATATGTAATATATCCACAAGATGGTTTAGGAATTGCAGATTCACCACTAGGATATATTGATAATGGTAATAAGGAAAAAGAAGAAATATTTTTAAAATTACAGGATTATTTAATATCAGATGAAGTAAAACCAAAATTATTAGAATTAGGAAGAAGAACATCATTTGCAATAAATTTTGAAAATAGTAATCCAGAAACATTTAACTCAGATTGGGGAATTGATACAAAGAAAGTTTTAAATGTCATGAAAATGCCAACAGCAGATGTAATTCAAAAGGCATTAAATATGTATCAAACAGAACTTAGAAAGCCATCACTTACTGTATATTGTTTAGATTATTCAGGAAGTATGGCAGGAAACGGAGTGACGTCTCTAAGAAGTGCGATGAGTATGCTTTTAGATCAAACAAAAGCAAAAAATTATATGCTACAAGCAAGCACGAAAGATGTAACAATAGTAATTCCATTTGATAATAATGTGTTAGATATATGGAAAGCGGAAGGAAATGATGAAACAACATTATTAGAATTACAAAGTAAAATAGACTCATTAGACCCACAGGGAGGTACAGATATTTATAAACCACTAATTAAGGCAATGGATGAAATTAAAAAATATAATGTATCTGATTATACAACATCTATAATACTAATGTCAGACGGAAAATCGAATGTAAACTCATATAATCAGGTTGTAGAAGAGTGGAATCAAGAAAATTTAGACATTCCAATATTTTCAATAACATTTGGAGAGTCAGATGACAGAGAATTACAAGCACTAGCAGATTTTTCAACAGCAAGAGTATTTGATGGAAAAGATAATTTAGAAAAAGCTTTTAAACAAGCAAAGGGATATAATTAAAATTAAGCTGTTTTTTTAATATGAACAAACAGCAAAAGGAATGGTAATATGTTAATTTATAGAAAAAACATTATAAGATTTGATATTTTAAATACACTAATAGCAATTATTATATTTATTTTACTATTTACCATATTAGAGATAAATATAATAATTTCAGGAATACTTGCAATGCTTATTTATATTGGTAGTGCTTTGTTATTTGCACCAAATAATAAATTAGTGTTACTTGGGATAAAAGATTCAAACAAACAAAAAGAATATATGAATTTATTAGATAATGGCTATGATAATTATGAAAAAATAATTAATATTAAAAATCAAATAACCAAACCACATATAAAACAAGAGTGTAATGACATAATAGGAAAGATAGCAAAAATATTAAAATATTTAGAAAAACATCCAAAGAAAATAGGCGAAAATAAAAAGTTTTTTACATATTATTTAGAAACAATTTATAAAATTGTAAATTCATACTTTGAAATATCTTCTCAAAATATACATACAAAAGAAATTGAAGATGTTATATCAAAAACAGAAAAAACACTTGTAATGATAAATAAATCTTTAGACGACCAGTTTACAAAAATGATACAGAATGATGCATTAGATTTAGATACGGAAATAGATTTTTTAAAAAGCAGTATTCAGATGAAAGATTTTTAAAATTGGAGGTGAAAAAATGAAGTCAAAAATAGTAGGTGGAATTATATTATTACTAGTAATCATAGTAATTATTGCATTTCAATTTGTAAATGTGAATAAACCAGAAGAAATAACAGTATCAGGATATTTAGGTGGAGAAAAAGAAGGTCTTATGCAAGATGAAGAAGTTAAAAAAATATTAAAAGATAAATATGGTATAACAGTTGAATATACAAAAGCTGGTTCTATAGAAATGATAGAACAAGATTCATCAGATAAAGATTATTTATTTCCATCTAGTCAAACAGCATTAGAATTATTTAATCAGACTAAAAGTGATAAATTATATAAAAGTGAAATTGTATTTAATTCACCAATTGTAATTTATACTTGGAAACCAATCGCGGAAGCATTAATTAATAATAGAATAGTAGAAGAAAAAGACAATTCATATTATATTGCAGATACATCAGCATTAATAAAATTAGTAACAGACAAGAAAAAGTGGAGTGATATTGGTGTAAATGATTTGTATGGGTATGTAACAATACAATCAACTGATCCTAATAAATCAAATTCAGGAAATATGTTTGCAGGTTTAGTTGCAAATATTATGAATAATGAAACAGTAGTTGATTCAAGTACTGTTGATACAATTTTACCTAATTTAAAAGACTTTTTTGGAAAAATTGGTTATATGGAACATTCTTCAGGAGATTTATTTGAACAATATTTGAAAACAGGAATGGGAGCTAAACCAATGATTGCAGGCTATGAAAATCAAATGATAGAATTTGCAATAGAAAATCCAAATGATTGGAATATGGTAAAAGAGCAAGTAGCAGTTTTATATCCAGAACCAACAGTATGGAGTTCTCACCCATTAATTGCTTTAAATGAGAAAGGAGCAAAACTAATAGAAGCAATGCAAGATGAAGAGATACAAAAAATAGCTTGGGAAAAACATGGATTTAGAACAGGTGTTAATGGAACAATAAATACAGAAATTGAAGGCTTTTATGGAATACCTAAAAATATAAATGCAGTTATTCAAATGCCAAATCCAGATACGATGCAAAAAATAATGGATGGTATAAAATAAAAATAAATTGTAAGGAGTAAAAAAATTATGGAAGAAATAAAAAAAGAAGATTTAATTATCAAAGAAGGAAGTACAGCAATTACTGAAGAAAGTATTTATGATTATAACAAATTATCAGAAGAAGATAAAAAAGAAGTAACAAACATTATGAAAAATATAGAAGATGGAGATTCTAACAGTGTGATTCAATATGGAGTAGGAGCACAGTCAGAAATTGCAAATTTCTCAAATAAAATGTTAGAAGATGTAAGAGCAAAAGATACAGATTATGTAGGTGATATTTTATCTAATTTAATGGTTAAAGTAAAAGATACAGACGTAAATGGTTTTATACAAGAAAGTCCATTAGAGAATATTCCTATAATTGGAAAATTAGTAGATAAAACAAAGAGATTTTTTGCAAAATATCAAAAAATTGAAAGTCAAATAGATGAAATATCTGAAAAGCTTGACAATGAAAGAACAATTCTCCTAAAAGATATTGTTATGTTTGACAATTTATTTGAAAAGAATACGGAATGTATTCATAATTTAGATTTATATATTATTGCAGGAAATAAAAAAATCGAAGAATTAAAAACAAAAATACTACCAGAAATGCAAAAAAAAGCAGAAGAAACAAAAGATCCTTTAAATGCACAAAAAGTTGCTGATATGAGTGATTTTACTGCTAGATTTGAAAAAAAGATACATGATTTGAAATTAACAAGAACAATTGCAATTCAAACAGCTCCACAAATAAGATTTATCCAGTCAGGGAATAAAGCTTTGGTAGATAGAATTCAGTCATCAATACTAAATACAATACCTCTTTGGAAAAGTCAAATTGTTCTTGCAATTGGAATTATTAGGCAAAAAGGTGCATTGGATTTACAAAAACAAGTAACAGAAACAACAAATGAGTTATTAAAGAAAAATTCTGAAATGCTAAAAACAAATACAATAGAAATAGCAAAAGAAAATGAAAAAGGAATTGTTGAATTAGAAACACTAAAAAAAGTAAATGACGATTTAATAACAACAATTGAAGAAACAATTAAAATAAGCGAAGAAGGAAGAGTAAAACGTAAAGAAGTGGAAAAAGAATTAGTTGTAATTGAAAAAGATTTAAAAGATAAATTGTTAAATGCAAAAAATAATTAAGATTTTAAAAAATATTGTCTGCTTTCTTTAATTATAAAATAAAGAGGTGTTATTTATGAATGAAGTTAATTATAATGCTATGATTAATTTTGAAAGATTTAAAAACTTGTTTTTAGCTCAAAACAAG
>CALXLP010000067.1 GCA_944389225.1 uncultured Clostridia bacterium
GCATGTATGTCATGAAGTGTTTGACCATAAATTCCCCTTCTATTTTGAGGAAGTACAGAAATAATACTAATTTCTGATATAGAATGTAATATATTATAAAAATTAGGATTATTTCTGTTAGCATATAAATATTCTTCTGTATGGGAAATGCAATCTAACATAGACAAATATTCAGATGTAACATTTTTAATTTCATTATTTTTTAATTGTTTGGCAAAATAACTGGTACTATTTGTTAATATTCTATTTAATAAAGTGTCAACTGCTGAAGTATATTCTTCAAAATCATATTTTAATGTATATGTTTCCATTAAATCCATGTAATTCACCTCTAACTAATTTAATGTATGTATTATAACATAATATACATAACTTTGCAAAGAATATCTTTTTATGTCAAAATGCTTGACAGTTTACAATAATAAAGATAAAATAGATATGGTAGGAAAAAATATATTCATATAAACATATATATTTATTTCGAACATTGAAAATTAAATAAGAAAGAGGTGTATGATTATGACTATTGTAATCATTATCGCCGCTGTCTTAATCTCACTTGCAATAGGATTTCTAGTAGGAATGGTATACAGAAAAAAAGTTGCAGAATCTAAAATTCAAGGAGCAGAAAACGAGGCAAAAAGATTAATTGATTTAGCAAAAAAAGAAGGAGAAAATCTAAAGAAAGAAGAGATTTTCAAAGCTAAAGAAGAAATTATGAATAATAGAAAAGAATTGGATCAAGAGATTAAAGAAAGAAGGGGCGAAGTACAAAAACAAGAAGCAAGACTAATCCAAAAAGAGGAAAATTTAGAAAAGCGTGCAGAAAATTTTGAAAAGAGAGAACAAGAACTAGAGAAAGAAAGACAAAATATTGATAAAGAAAAAGAAGAATTAGAAAAATTGCATGAACAAGAAATGGTCGAACTTCAAAAAATTGCATCTTTAAGTAAAGAAGAAGCAAAACAAAGATTACTTGCAGAAATGGATAAAGAATTGACAGCAGAAAAAGCAGCTTTAATTAGAGAAAAAGAGCAAAAGGCAAAAGAAGATGCAAATAAAAATGCGAAAGAAATTTTATGTTATGCCGTACAAAAATGTGCAGCAGATCATTCACAAGAAACAACAGTATCAATTGTTCCACTTCCTAATGATGATATGAAAGGAAGAATTATTGGTAGAGAAGGTAGAAATATAAAAGCATTGGAAACATTAACAGGAATTGATTTAATAATCGATGATACACCAGAAGCTGTCGTATTGTCAGGATTTGACCCATTAAGAAGAGAAGTTGCAAGAATTGCATTAGAGAAGTTAATTGATGACGGAAGAATTCATCCAGCTAAAATCGAGGAAATGGTTGAAAAAGCTAAGGAAGAATTAGATGCAACAATTAAAGAAGAAGGGGAAAGAGCTGTATTAGAAACAGGTGTTATTGGATTACATCCAGATTTAATAAAATTAATTGGAAAATTAAAATACAGAACAAGTTATGGACAAAATGTATTAAATCATTCAATAGAAGTTTCAAATTTAGCAAGAATTATGGCAGATGAATTAGGATTAGATGCCAAACGTGCTAGAAGAGCTGGTTTATTACATGATATTGGAAAAGCATTAGACCATGACATGGAAGGAACTCATGTAGAAATTGGTGTAGAAGTATTGAAAAAATACAAAGAAAATCCATTAGTGATTAATGCAGTAGAAGCTCATCATGGAGATGTAGAACCTCAAACTTTAGAAGCTGTTTTAGTACAAGCAGCAGATGCAATATCAGCATCAAGACCAGGAGCTAGAAGAGAAACACTAGAAGCATATATTAAGAGATTACAAAATCTTGAGGAAATTGCAGATTCATTTGATGGTGTTGAGAAATCTTTTGCTATACAAGCTGGTCGTGAAATTAGAGTTATGGTAAAACCAGAAAAGATTTCAGATGACCAAATGACAATTTTGGCAAGAAATGTTTCTAAGAAAATTGAAAATGAAATGGATTATCCAGGACAAATTAAAGTTAATGTTATTAGAGAAACAAGAACAGTTGATTATGCAAAATAAAAATATAAATCAATAAGGATTTAAATAACCAAAAAGAACCTAGCTTAAAAGCTGGGTTCTTTTTTTATGTAATCGATAGAGAATAATAGATGGCTTGCGAATTCAAAAAAAATATAGTATGATAATACTATAAAAAAATATAGAAAGAAGGAATGGTTTTGAAGATTTTAGCGGTAGGAGATATTATTGGAGAAACTGGAATTAAAGAATTAAAAAATAAATTATACCAAATTAGACAAAAAGAAGAAATTGATTTTGTCATTGTCAATGGAGAAAATGCAGCAGAAGGAATGGGAATCACAGAAAAAAACTTTAATGATATTATTTCTCAAAATGTGGATGTAGTAACAATGGGAAATCATACATGGGGGAAAAAAGATATCTTTAAGTTTATAGATCACCCTAAATTAATTAGACCAGCTAATTATCCAAAAGGAGTAGTAGGTAAAGGATATGGTATCTATGAATGCAAAAACAAAAAAATAGCGGTCATCAATTTGATTGGAAGGGTCTATATAAATGTATTATCAGAAAATCCATTTTTAACAGTAAAAAGTATTATAAAGAAAATTAAAGATAAAGTAGATATCATTATTGTAGATTTTCATGCTGAAGCAACAGGAGAAAAAATTACAATGGGATATTATTTAGATGGCATGGTTACAGCAGTTTTTGGAACACATACACATGTACAAACAGCAGATGAAAGAATTTTACCAAAAGGAACAGCATATATTAGTGATATTGGTATGACAGGAACAAAAAATTCAGCTTTAGGAATGGATGTTTCTGTGGCTTTAAAACGATTTGAAACATCATTACCAGAACGATATAAAGTAGCATCAGGAGAAGGAATGCTAAATGGTGTTATTTATGATATTGATGATAAGACAAATAAAGTAAAAACGATAACAAGAATTAATATGTAAGAAAAGCGTTTTAATAAAAACAAAAATGTAAGAGAATTTTATATAAGATTAAAATACAATTTTCCCCACGCGATAAAAATGTCGAATTAGTAGATTTATTGCGATGAAAACCTATAAATTTTTATAAAAAATACTTTACACCAATTTCCAGATATTGTAAAATACAAACTGTAAGAGTTGCAACAAAAAAATAAAAATTATAGGAGGCAAAAGAAAATGGAAGTTTTAAAAATTTCATCAAAATCAAATCCTAATTCAGTAGCAGGAGCAATTGCTGGATTAGTAAAAGAATCAAACAAGGCAGAAATGCAAGCAATCGGAGCAGGAGCATTAAATCAAGCGGTAAAAGCAGTTGCAATAGCAAGAGGCTTTGTAGCACCATCAGGTGTAGACTTAGTTTGTATACCTGCATTTGCAGAAGTGGAGGTAGAAGGAGAAGATAGAACAGGTATCAAATTGATAGTGGAATCAAGAGGATAAAGAGGATAAATAACAGACTACAAAATAGTAGTCTGTTTTGTTTTGCCTAATTAAAGGAAAGAAGAGTCCGTCCCCAAAATCCCTTGAATGGATACTTGACAATTAGAAGATATTATGAAAAAATACAAACGATAAAAGTAAAGAATAGAAGGAGGACTAAAAAATGGAAAAAAAGAGAGGATTTGAAATTGCAAAAGGATTTGAAGATAAACAAATCAATCTTCCAATTAGAAAAACAAAATATAGCGCAGGATATGATATAGAAGCAGCAGAAGACACAGTCATTCCAAGTTTTAAAAAAGGAACAAACCCAACATTAGTAAAAACAGGATTAAAAGCATATATGCAAGATGATGAAGTACTATTATTATATAATCGTAGTTCTAATCCAAAAAAGAAAGGGTTGATTATGGCAAATAGTGTTGGTGTAATTGATAAGGACTACTATGGAAATCCTGATAATGATGGTCATTTCATGTTTGCATTTTATAACATAAAAGAAGAAGATGTAGTGATAAAAAAAGGTGAAGCAATTGGACAAGCAATTTTTCAAAAATATTTAGTAACAGATGATGATGCAGCAGAAGGAGAAAGAGTTGGAGGATTTGGTTCAACAACAAAATAATTCTAAAAAGATGTAAAAAAAATTCTTCTTAGAGCAGTAAGGATTACAGGAAAAATATACATAAAAAATGACGGTAATGGCTTTGACTTTTACCGTTTTTTGTTGTATAATAGATATGGTTAAAAAATCCAATAAAGTTATTAAAAGGTATTGACATAACTTTATTATATTTTTTCTGCCAAATAAATTAAAATGCTGAAAGGAGTGACTTACATGTTCAATGTAGGAGACAAAATCGTATACCCAATGCACGGGGCAGGAACAATAGATGCAATAGAGGAAAAAGATATTTTAGGACAAAAACAGTCTTATTATATTTTAAAAATGCCAGGTGAGGTTAAAGTAATGATACCAACCGCAAAAGCAGAAGAAGTTGGGGTTAGAAATATAATCAACAAAGAATCAGCAGATAAAGTATTTGGAGTTTTAGAACAAGATGAAACAGCTATGGATAAAAATTGGAATAAACGCTATAGAGACAACATGGAAAAGATGAAGAGCGGAGATATTTATGAAATAGCTGATGTCGTTAGAAATTTAAGCTTTAAACAAAAAGAAAAAGGACTTTCAACAGGCGAGAAAAAAATGTTAAACAATGCAAAACAAATTTTAGTTAGTGAATTAGTTTTAGCAGAACATGCATCACAAGAAGAAGTAGAACAATTAGTTGAAAATAAAATTAACACATCATTTATGATGTTTAGAGCAGATGATGTATCAACAGAAAGTGTTGTAAATAAATTCATACCTTTTGAAGGTACAGAAGGAACAGGAACAGATAATACTTAAAATTAACCCATGAGAAGCCTAATTTTATACAGGCTTCTTAAAAATTTTATAAAATTTTAAAAAAATATATAAAAATCTATTGACAAAAAAAAGAACAAATATTATAATAACTATTGTCGTCAAGATAAAACCAGTTCAAATATGCAGATGTGGCGGAACTGGTAGACGCACAGGACTTAAAATCCTGCGGTTGAATAAACCGTGC
>CALXLP010000068.1 GCA_944389225.1 uncultured Clostridia bacterium
CTATTTCTTTCGAAATATTTTCCGCTTCGGTTTATTCTCTAAAGGATTTTATTGTTTACTTTTCAATGTACTTTTCTTCGTTCTCTCTCAGAACGAGTTTTATTATACACCACCCATTTATCTTTGTCAACACTTTTTTTTAATTTTTTTAATTTTTTTTATTGGTAATTTTTTCATTGCTTTTCTAACCCTTATTTTATAGCTAAAAAACACACTTTTTTATTTTTCTTTTTATATAAAAATTTCAATTTATATATATGAAAACATATATTAATAAAAATTCAAAGCTTCAATTCATAAATCTAGAGTTTCCTTTACTGTTACTTACAAATATAGAATATATTTCATCTCATCGTATACAAAAAAATTATATGATTAAGATAAAATCTATTTTACCTATATAATAAAAAAAGTACTAAAAGTGTTTTTTTCTTTTAGTACTCTTTTTTTCTAATTTTCCATAACTGTAATATAAATGCTGTTTACTAAACCAGTTGTTTCATCATATTCTAATCTAACAGAAAATTCTTGCGTATATTTTTCTTCTATATATGCTATAACACTCTCTGCCAAATCTGCATTTTCTGTTCCTCTTTCTATAACTAATCTAAATTCTAACGGAAATCTTTCACTCTCATTTTCTTGTTCTCTATAATTTGTTATCCTAACATCCTCTAAATTATCTTTAGCAATATTAATCAACTCTTCTACTCTTTCTTTTGTAATATGTTCCCCTTCATAAAGTTCAAAAATTGAATTAAATCTATTTTTTTCTACTTCTGTAACAGTTCCTTCTCCAGACAAATCATCTAATTCCTTTTCCATCAAATTTAAATTTATTAACATTTGATTTATATTTTCTATTGGAACTACTTGCAAGAATGTATTTATTTGATTGGTTATATTTCCTTCTACATTATTTCTTACATTCTCTTTTTGTTCGTCATTCAAACTTTCTATTATAATATTGTTTTCATTATCTACTAATTCTTCTTTTTCTTCAAAATCATTAACAATATTGGTCTTTGTTTCTATGGCAATATTTAAACTATTTTGTCCTACACTCCTACTAAGGTCAATCTGACTATTTACATTAGAATTTTCCATTTTTCTGCTAACAGTACATTCATTTGTTGTTTTTTCGCCTTCCTCTACTGTATTATATTGAATAGTAATTGTTTCATCATTTGTTGCTGCTGTCTTTTCAATTTTTAAATCAAAACTATTTTCTTTTTCTCCTTCTTCTATTTTTTCATTTCCTAATATATTTATAAAATTACTACCCTCTCCATTCACAACATCTAATCCTGTGAAATCTTTTTCTGTATCAATAGATAGACTAATTGCTATACCATTTGATTCAAATATACTAATTGTTCTTTCATCATTTCCGATATTAAAATTTTCTATTTTCTGTATTGTACTGTTAATTTCATCTATAAAATCTTGTTTTAAATTAGAACTCTCTCCATCTTGCATAAAATTATGATATTCATTAAATTTATTATCTAGTACTTCTATTTTAGATAGTATAATTTCATCTTTTTCTAATTCTTGTAACAATTGTATATAAATATTGTTAAATTGCTCTTTTGTAATAGTTATACTATATACATTTGTATTATATTGTGTTCCATTAATCTCTATCGCTATTCCTGATTGTTTTGAGAAAGTTGCATTTGCAATATCTCCCCATATAATTCCTATATATTTTTCTTTTAGTGTGTTCCACTCATCTGAATTTAGTCCAAGTAATCCTGGTATATCTGTATGAATTAATTCATATAAGTTATATATTTCGTTTTCATCTTTATTTTCTACATTGGTAGATAAATATTGTCTAATTCCATTTAATCTAACACCAGCAATATTTCCTTCCTCAATATATTCAAGCCCTGCTACTGTTTCATCATTTTGTGTTAAAGTTATATCTTTATAATGATAACCTGTTGTTTTTTCCTCTTCTCCTGATATATTCATCTGAATATTATTAATTGGATTAGATGTATCTCCATTTTCATTGTAGTTTACGGTAGCAGTTGTATTAGAAGTCAATTTATTATTATTTAAAATTTCTTCCATTTCGGCCATATGGTCTTCATTAATAACATCATCCAAATTATCTATCAATTGTCTCGCATATTTTTCAAATAGTACACTATTTGGTTTAAACATATCTGTTGTGGCATATAAGACACCACATACAGTTGCTATAATTATTAAAATAACCAATATTACAGATATTAATATAGCTCTTCTTTTTTTTCTTGGCATCATCATATGTTTTTTCCTCCTTTTATCTCTTTATTTCATTCTCTGTTTCATCGCTTCATATATAACAATTCCTGCTGAAACAGAAGCATTTAAAGATGTTACTTTTCCTTTCATTGGTATCTTTACTAAGAAGTCGCAACTTTTTTTAACCCTATCACTCATTCCTGTTCCTTCATTTCCTATCACAATCCCTAATGGTCCTGTCAAATCTTGATTGTAATAATATGTATCTGTACTGATATCTGTACCACAAATCCATAATCCATGTTCTTTTAATTTTTCGATAGAATCTGTTATATTGGTTACTCTAGCGATTTTCATATACTGAACTGCCCCTGCTGATACTTTGCCTACTGTACTATTTACTGCCGCAGCTCTTCTTTTTGGAATAATGATCCCATGTACTCCCGCTGTTTCCGCTGTTCTTATCATTGATCCTAAATTATGTGGATCTTCTATTCCATCTAATATAAGTACAAATGGGTCTTCATTTAATTCTTTCGCTTTATCCAAAATATCTTCTATCTCACAATATTCAAATGGTGGTACAATAGCAATAACGCCTTGATAATTTTGATTTTGTGCCATTTGTTCCATTTGCCTTTTGTCTTTTTCTACAAGAATAACCTTTCTTTCTTTCGCCATGCTAATGATTTTATTAATTGAACCATGTTTTTCACCTTTAGTTATAAATATTTTATTTATGTCTTTGCCACTTTCCAATAATTCTATAACCGCATTTCTTCCTTCTACTTGGTCGTCATACATTTCTTGTTCTTGTGATTTTTTTACTTCTTGCTTTTTCGTTTTTTCATTTTTTGAATTATATTTTTTGTTATTTTTCATTTTTATTATTTCCCTTCTAGAAATCCTTTCCTTTATAAAAGTATTAATTATCATCATCTAATTTCAATACACTTAAAAATGCCTCTTGTGGTATCTCTACATTTCCAATTTCACGCATTTTCTTTTTTCCGCGTTTTTGTTTTTCTAGCAATTTCTTCTTTCTAGTAATATCACCACCATAACATTTTGCTAAAACGTCTTTCCTCATAGCAGATATAGTTTCTCTTGCAATAATCTTTCCTCCAACAGCTGCTTGAATCGGAATTTTAAATAGTTTTCTAGGAATAACTGTTTTTAGTTTTTCTACCATTTTCTTTCCTCTATCATAAGCACTATCTTTATGAACAATAAAGCTTAAAGCATCTACTGGTTCTCCATTGATATAGATATCTAATTTTACTAAATCTGATCTTCTATATTCTTTAAACTCATAATCTAAAGAAGCATACCCCTTTGTTTTTGATTTTAGGTTATCAAAGAAATCATATATAATTTCATTTAATGGCATTTCATAGATTAATGTTACTCTATTTTCATCTAAATATTTCATATCTATATAGATGCCTCTTCTTCTTTGACACAATTCCATGATATTTCCTACATATTCTTTTGGCGTTAAGATATTGGCTGTTACATAAGGTTCTTCTATATAAGATATTTCTTGTGGTGTTGGTAAATCTTCTGGATTATATAATTCGATAACTTCTCCTGTTGTTTTATGTACTTTATAGATAACAGATGGTGCTGTTGTAATTAATCCTAAATCAAATTCTCTGTCAATTCTTTCTTCAATAATTTCTAAATGTAATAATCCTAAAAATCCACAACGGAATCCAAATCCTAATGCAGCAGATGTTTCTTGTTCAAATTCCAAAGCTGCATCATTTAACTGTAGCTTTTCTAAAGCTTCTTTTAAATCTTCATATTGACTTCCATCTACCGGATACAATCCGCAATACACCATAGGTGTTACTTTTTTATATCCTTTTAAAGGTTCTTCTGCTGGATTGTCCTTTAATGTAATGGTATCTCCTACATGAATATCTGATAAACTCTTAATACTTGCTGCAATATATCCTACTTCTCCTGCCTTAATTTCTGATACAGGCATATAAGAACCTGGAATAAAATATCCTACTTCTGCAACTGTAAATGTTTTATCAGTTGCCATTAGTTTAATTTCATCTCCTACTTTTACTTTCCCATCCATTACTCTTACATAAGCTACTGCACCTTTATAGTTATCATAATAGGAATCGAAAATTAAACATTTTGTTTTAGCATTTTCATCACCTTTTGGTGCTGGCAAGTCTGTTACGATTCTTTCTAATACTTCTTCTACATTTAGGCCTGTTTTTGCTGAAATACATGGTGCATCTTCTGCAGGTATTCCTATGATATCTTCTATTTCTTGTTTTACTTCATCCACTCTGGCATTTGGTAAATCAATTTTATTTAATACTGGTAAAATTTCTAGATTATTATCAATTGCTAAATAGACATTAGCTAAAGTTTGTGCTTCCACACCTTGGCTACTATCAACCACTAAAATAGCACCATCACATGCTGCCAAACTTCTAGAAACTTCATAATTAAAATCAACATGTCCTGGTGTATCTATTAAATTAAAGGTATATTCTTGTCCATCTTTTGCTTTATAAATCATTCTAACTGCTTGTGACTTTATGGTAATACCTCTTTCTTTTTCAATTTCCATATTATCTAGTACTTGGCTTTCCATTTCTCTTTTTGATAATACGCCTGTCATTTCAATCAATCTATCTGCTAGTGTTGATTTGCCATGGTCTATATGTGCAATAATACTAAAATTTCTGATATGTTCTTGTCTATTATCCATGTTTCCTCCATCTATATTTTGTTACTTGTCATTTTATCATAAACTCACAAAAATCTCAATAGTTTGTAAGACCATTATACAAATTATATACTTGGCTATAT
>CALXLP010000069.1 GCA_944389225.1 uncultured Clostridia bacterium
TTTTTAAATGGCAATGACGTCCTGAAACGCCCATTCTTAATTTAAAACGCATATAATTCACCTCGTAAAATTTTAATGTGCAGTATTACACTATTTATTATACAGCAAATATAACATATTGTCAGTTAATTATAATTGTATACAATCATAAGAAAAATTTAAAAATATGTTAAAAATTAAAATTACAACCTTAACTCATTAAAAATTCCATACCAATATGAAGCGTTATTGGTGATATTATGTACTTCTTTTCCTATGGTTTTATTTTGTTTATACATTTTTAGAACTTCTAAAAATTCTGATTCTGGTAATAATCTTGGTATTCTTATTTTAGCTTTCATTTCTTCACTACAATTGTGTCCTTCTTCTACATACAAATTATCGCCTTTAACATATACAAAATATTGTAATCCTCTTTTGGTACTTAAATTTCTTGGATATATACTAAATTCTTTTATTAAATCACTATAAATTTCTATATGATTAATTGAAGCTTTATTATTAACATTTGTTTCATTATTACTTGCATGAATTACAACAGATTTAACTTCATTTAATTCCGTTAATGATAATTCATAGTATTTTACAAGAATATCAATTAATTCTTTTTGTCTTTTTTCAACTATTGCAGGTGTCCACGAATCAATATTAAGTATTTGGGTTGTTAACGCAAAAGATGTAACACCTTTACTTATATTAAAATAAATTCGTTTTTTATCAGCAAAATTATAATTTTGCGCTTTAGAATTATTACTACGTGTAAGTGGAACAAGATTGGCTAATTTATTTAACCAAAATTCTCTTAATTCAATATCTGGCCAAAGTTTATTCCATTCAGATAGTAATGAAACATTTTGCGGTAAAATATGTTCTATTGTAAACAATTTTTTATTATACTGTGCCCCACCACAAGAAATAAGATTGTCTAAACGTAAAATAACATAATTTCTACGTTTGGGGATTAAATTATATATATCACCATTTAATTTATCATAAAATTCTTTTTGCTCAATATTCGTTAATTCTAAAGAAACTAATATTTCTTTTGGATCAATATTTTCATTTAATTTTTCTAATTCTTTTAAGATTCTAGCATATCTCTCTATGCGTTTATTATTATCTTTAGCTGTAATAAACAAATAGGATGCTAAACGTTCTAATTTTCTGATAAACCAAAATACATAATCTGAATTAGATGTATAAATCGATAAAAATTTTATTGCTGGTGGTAACCAGTCTGAATTATCAATCTTATTTAACCATTCTAATAGATCATTAATATTCTCTTTATTAGAAATACTTTTATATTGTTTGTTTTTTAAAGTAATGAAAGCTTCTGCATATGGTTCTAAAATATTGTTTATAAAATTTTTGGAGTCATTAGTCTTTAAAACAACTTCTCTAAATTCATCTAATAAATTTCTTTTTGGTTTCGTTTTTGCAATAATCATTCGAATATATGTAAATAAATCATTAAATCCATTTCGTGTAGTTGTATTTTCTATATTTTCCCATTTATTAGTATAATAATCCCTTTCGTCATCGGAAATTTGGCTTATTATGTCAGCCTTAATAATATCAGTAGGTAATAAATCTAAACCTCTACTATTCATTACAGAAAAAACTCTAAAAGCAGATGCTTGACTTGGAGTATATACCACAACTAGAAAACACTGTTGAACTAAAAAACTACCAAATTTAATAAGTTCGTCTGCATTTCCATTAAAAAATAAATTAACTTTATCAATTAGCAATTTAGTATTTTGGTATATGTGTTTTTTAGCCTCACTATCCAATGACTCTGGATTCAATTTCAGTAACTCATTTAATTTTATTTCTTGTATATATTCTTTAAAAAAGTCTTGATCTTTACTACGTAAATGTAATCTTGGATTGGCTGGTAAATTTTGAGAAATTCTACCAGGTTCTTTTAAATAATGCTTGTAATCTTCCTTTAGATCTCCATCAAAATTAAATGCTATAACTGAAATAAGTATACTTAAAGTAGTTAATCGTTGTTGACCATCAATAACTTCAGATTTTGCTATATTATCATCTTTTATTAGAACAATACTTCCTAAAAAATAATTATCTCCTTTTTGAGTTTTATAGAAATCATATAGATCATCAAATAACGTACCTGTTTCTTCTTCAGTCCAAGAATAAGGTCTTTGATATGCTGGTATATAGTAATCAAAATCAGAACTAAATATTTTACTGATAGGATATTCCTTACCTGTAATTTTATTTGGCATAATGACAAACACACCTCTATTTAGATAATTTTATTATATTATACTACTTTTAGTTATTTTATTCATACAAATATATTTATCTTTATCAGTAATACTCATTGCTTTTCATCTAACGAAATAATATAAAACGATATACCTATATTTTACAAGAAAACAGCTTTTAATAACAGTTTTATTTTGTATGCTGCTTAATGTAATTAACAATAGAATCGCCTATCGGGTCAAGGTCAGAACGTTTTGCCCAACCTTCCGGCAGAGTTCTCGTTTCAAGCATCCTTTTGTATTTTTGATAGTATTCAATCCCCTCAGGTGTTATGCTTACAAGCTCTCTGCACATAACATTATCAATAATGTCGCATATATCTAAATCATTATCACAATACTTTTTAGCAACTAATTCTTCAAAAATTTTATCTGCTACATCACTAAATTTCTCGTATTCTTCTTCATTATTATCCCAAAAACACGGAAATTGATGAGGAAAATCTTTATTGTTAAGAATATCATCAAATAAATTTTCAAACATTGTTAAACATTCTTCTCTGGATAATCTTCCGCATAAATCTGCCTTTATATCACCTTCGCTATAACTAATTGTTATTTGAATTAAAGATTTATTTAAATTTTTGGCAGAAAAAGCAATTTTTCCATCATACGATGCTTCAAATCTATAATCTTCATAGTTTTGTAATTTATTATACATTTTTACCATATTCGGCACAGCATCTGTTAAATTTTCATCAAAACAATAAATATAACTTTCTTTATTATTGCCAAATTCAAAATGAAGGGTTGCTCCACATAAACTATGAAGTTTAAAATAAATTTTGTTTGTATCCATTTTATCACCAATCTTTAAAGCCTTTCTCTACATCTGCGTCAAGTAAATATAAAACACCATCGTCGAAATCGTTAATAAATACAAATTTTCTGTTGTCATTAGTAAAGAAAATCAATTCTTTTATATATGATTTTTGTGCGCTGTCAAGTCCGATGCCATAAGAACCGGTAAAATCATTGTCTGCATGTTCAAAATCCTGTTCTTTAATTGTAAAACCAATAATTTGTTTGTTGTTTAAAATTGAAAATGTCTTGTGTAAATCTAATTTATCTTCATAAAAACTATTTTCAAAATCATACATGCAGCGTTTCAAGCAATCTTTAGTTAAACGTACTGTACTTGATTCGCTAAAATCAATCTCATAACAACCTTTATCAGTAATTATAATTACAGGGTCTAATATATCTTCAATGTAAAAATTATTACTTCTTCCGTTTTTAAGATAAAAAATGTTTCTGTTATAAACGTGATAGTTTTGATGAACTACTGCAATTTCTTTGATAGTTGAACCAACAATGCCGGAAGCGTCAAGATATTCTTTTAAAACTTGCGGTTCTTGTATAATAGGAGCTGACCATTCTCTGGCATCAAATTTATCGTTTATAAAATTATCATTGCCGCCAAGATTTTCAAGGTTATATTTTTGGATAATTTCCTGCATAGTTGCCATAATCAGTACCCCGCTTTAAATAAAATAAAAAGGTTTACCTATATTTATATTATACAGGTAAATCACTTTTAGTAGCAAATTAATATGTAAAATAATTATATAAATGTAGTATAATAAAATAGGTTAAATTTTTTTGGAGGTGATATAATGACTAATAATACTATAATAATTAAAGGTTCAGCAAATCAAACTATTATTCAGCAAAATAATCAGCATTCAGTACAAAACATAAATATTGAGAATTTAGACTACGACAAAATTTTACAAATACTTAATAAAATAAAGTCCTATACATCTACTAACGAATTTTTAAATGAATTTGATACAACAGCAGAAGATTTTAAAAATTTATTAGATAAAACTATATTATTAGTTAAAGAAAAAGAAAAACCTTCAAAAGTAAAAACTTGTATAGAAAAATTAAAAAATTATTGTAGTAATATTGCAACAGGTGTCATTTCATCTGGTATTTATGCTTTACTATCACAACCATCTTAAATTAAAAAAGGAGTAACAAATGAGTTTAATTGATGATTTATTAAAAGAAGTTAGCAATCCTAATTGTGATGTTGTATCTATCTTAAGAAAAACTTTAATAATTAGTCATAAATTACAATTAAAAGAAACAGAAAAATGGATAAAAAATGAACTTGAAGGATATACAGAAAATGAGCTAATACCAGAATATCGAACTGTAAGAGGTTTAATAAAGTATTTTAATCCATTCCACGGATGGTGCCCCATGATTTTTGACTCACTTGAATCAGAAAACTATTTTTCAACAAGAAAAATAACTGATTCCATTCCCAAATGTTTAAGTTTAATTAGCAGTAACAAAGGTATTATAACAATGACATTTTCTCCAGAAATATTAAAACAATTTTGGAAAAGTAACCCTTCTATACAAATGGACACACATTTAATTATCGATAGAAGTTCTATTTTAAATATCATTGAAATGGTGAAAAACGAAATACTGAACTGGGCACTATTACTATCTGACAAAGGCATTACAGGTGACGACATAAATTTTTCAATAAAAGAAAAAGAGATAGCCAATTCAACACCTGAAATCAAAAATTATTATATTAATATTTCTGGTAACGTTGAAAATTCACAAATACAACAAAGCACATTAGATTCAACGCAATTTACTAAATAATAATCAAGTAATTAAAAAGACTTACCCATATTTATATCATACAGGTAAGTCTTTTTATCTTATATCTAACTTATTTATTCTTCAAATACTCATCAATGGCCTGAGCGGCTTTTTTGCCTGCGCCCATAGCAGAAATTACGGTTGCTG
>CALXLP010000070.1 GCA_944389225.1 uncultured Clostridia bacterium
GTTTTTTCCTATTTTTTCTAATTCATTTCCACTTTTCCAATAATATCATTGATATCTTCTACATTGCATTTTCTCATATATTCTTCAATTCCTTCAACCACTTTTACACTTGTATATGGATCTATGAAGTTACCAGCTCCTATTGAAATCGTCGTTGCACCTGCTAACATAAATTCGATAGCATCTTCTCCTGATACGATTCCTCCTAATCCCATAATTGGAATATTAACTGCTTGTGCTACTTGATATACCATTCTTACAGCTACTGGTCTGATAGCTGGTCCTGATAAACCACCTGTATTATTAGCAAGTACTGGTTTTCTTTTATAAATATCAATTTTCATAGCTAATAATGTATTGATTAAAGAAACAGCATCTGCTCCACCATCTTCTACTCCTTTTGCTATTCCAGCAATATCTGTTACATTTGGTGTTAATTTTACAATTAATGGTTTATCCAATACTTTTCTTACCTCACTAGTTACTTTCTTAACCCCTTCATAAGTATTTCCAAATGCCATACATCCTTCTTTTACATTTGGACAAGATAAGTTTAATTCTACACCATCAATATCTAAATTATTTAATATCTTGCATAATTCTACATATTCATCAATTGAACTTCCACATGCATTGACAATAATTTTTGTATCAAATTTTCTTAAAAATGGTAAATCATTATTAGCAAAATATTCTACACCTGGATTTTGAAGTCCTATACTATTTAACATTCCACTTGGTGTTTCACACACCCTTGATGGTTTGTTTCCACTCTTTGGTTTTAAAGAAGTTCCTTTTGTGATAATGGCTCCTAATTTTCCTAAATCGAAAAAGTCAGCATATTCTCTTCCATAACCAAATGTACCAGATGCAACGGTTACTGGATTTTTCATTTCGATTCCTGCAAAATTTACTTTCGTATTCATTTATTCCATTCCCTCCATTCTTTTTTGTTTTATAAGTTCTACCTGCTGTTCTAAATTTATATTTGACATTTCTTCAATAAATTGTATCATTTTTTCTAATTTTAAATATTTAGGCTCATTTTCTATTTGATACATATATTTTTTTATTTTTTCCATGACTTCTACATGATATCTTTTTATGATTTCTTCATTTAAGCAATCATAATCAGTATGAAATGTATCATGATTTTTCTTTGCTTGTTTTGCTTCTTCTCTAAAATAAATTCTATCAAAATAATCATCTGTTAGCAGATGGATAAAATATCCTTTCCAATAATCTCTGCTTAAATCCACTTTTTTATCTTGCAAAAATGCATCTAAATGAATTTCTTGATTGTCTTTTGTCCAGTCTCCCCAAATTCCATAATGTGTTTGGCTCTTGCTAATGTTTTTATTTTCTATTGGAATATAGTCTGGAGCAATCGTTCCTTCTATAAATTCATCCATATTTTTTATTTCTTTTTCATGTTTTTTTGCATATTCTTTTGCTATAGCAATATGTATTGTAAATCCTGGCATTCTATTTTTTTCCTCTTTCTCTTATTTCTTGAATTTAACTTTGGTTCAGACCTAAAATTCTTTAGTTTTATACCATTTTCCGGATTAAATCTCTACATCTCTTGCGTTAAATACTGGTCCACCTTTACAAACATGGAAATATTCTGGTGCATCTTTTGGACTTTTAGCTGTTTTTACTGCGCATCCTAAACATACGCCTAATCCACATCCCATTTTTTCTTCTAATGATATTTGACATTCAATATTATTTTCATTTGCATATTTTTGAACCGCTTTTAACATTGGAAGTGGTCCACAAGCATAGATACAATCATAATGCTCTTTTTTCATATCTTCCATTAAATATTCTATAGCAAATCCTTTATTTTTATAGCTTCCATCATCTGTTGTAATGACTAAACTATCTGTTACTTCTTCAAATTCTTTTTCTAACATAACAAAATCTTGATTTCTAAATCCTAAATAACAATGTACTTCCTTTTTCTCAGCTTTTGCTTCTTTAGAAAGTTCATATAATGGGAATATTCCAATTCCTCCACCAATGACTGCTAGTTTGTTAAATTTATCTGTTTTAAATGTTCCATATCCTAATGGTCCTATAATATCTATTTTGTCTCCCACTTCTTTTCTAGATAATAGTTCTGTTCCTTTTCCTTTTACTTGAAAAATAAATTCTAGAATTCCATTTTTTCTGTCTAGATTGTAAATACTAATTGGTCTTCTTAAAAATGGTTCTACTTGATCAGTTACTCTGATTTCAATAAAATTCCCTGGTTTTGCATCTTCTACGATTTCACTTGCTTTTACACTAAACTTGTAAATGCCTTTAATTACTTCTTCTTTTTCTACCAATTTTGCTAATACTTGCTTTGGCATATTATCCCTCCTCTTCTTCATAATGTTTCACTGCATGCTTCGTTGTGATTGTTAAATTTTCTGGTAATGCTTGTAAATCAAACCATTGCATATCTGTGTGTTTAGTTGGTTCCATAATTTTAGGCTCCCCTTTTGTGATTCTACACAAAAAGCTTGGAGATACCCAATGTTGATTTTCGTTTTTTACAATGTGATCACAAATTCCTAATAATTTTTCTACTTTAATTTCTACACCACATTCTTCTTTCACTTCTCTTTTTACTGCATCTTCAAAAGTTTCCATCCATTCTAATTTTCCACCTGGTATACTCCAATAGCCTTTTTCTGGTTCTTTATTTCTTTGTTGTAATAATAACTGTCCTTTTTCATTTATGATAAATGCTCCGGCAACCTACACCTATATAATCTTTACCTGGTTTCATATTTTTCACTTCTTCCTGTGATAATACTTTTTCCTTTTTCTATTTGATCGCTTGATTTAATTCATCTCTCATTCTAATAGCTTCCGCTCTTGTTGCTTTTGCAAATTCTTCTTCTGCGTACTTATCCTTCCATAATTCTGATTTGTATGCACACATTAATCCTCTAGAACTGTTAACAATTCCACCAATTCCATTTTCATCAAATCCTAAAGCAATGTCTTCTGCCTTTCCGCCTTGTGCTCCATAACCTGGTATTAAGAAAAAGGTATGTTTTGCTATTTTTCTTAAATCTTGTAATTGTTTTGGATATGTTGCTCCTACTACAGTTGAAATGCTACTATATCCATATTTTCCTCTCAAATCTTTTCCCCATTCTTCCACAAGTTTTGCAACTTTTGTGTATACTTCTTCTCCTGTTTCTAGTTTCAAGTCTTGTAGCTCTCCAGATGATGGATTTGATGTTTTATCAAGGATAAATACACCTTTTCCATATTTTTGTGCATCTTCTATAAATGGTTTCACTCCATCAATTCCTAAATATGGATTTACCGTTACAAAATCCACATCATAAATACTTTCTTCTTTTTCTCCTATCTTTGTTTTTCCTATGAAAGAACTTGAATACGCTTTTGCAGTACTTCCAATATCTCCTCTTTTAATATCTGCTATAACAATCATACCTTTTTCTTTTGCATATTTACAAGTTTCCTCAAAAGCTTTCATTCCTTGTAATCCATACATTTCATAAAAGGCAATTTGTGGTTTTACAGCTGGTATAATATCATATGTTGCATCAATTAATGCTTTATTGAATTCTACAATTGCTTTTCCTACTCCTTCTAGATTTTCTTCATATTTATTTCTAATACATTCTGGTATCATTTCATATCTAGGATCCAATCCCATAACCGTTGGGTTATTGGTTTCTTTTATTTTATCAATTAATTTGTCCATTGCGTTTATCATTTTCAATTCATTCCTTTCTAAATCGCAAACTTCACCTCTATGAGTTGAAATCTTTTATTTCGTTAATGTACATCGTTCTTATTTTGTTAATTCTTCCCATTCTTTTTCTTTAAATCCTACATATATTTTCCCTTGTGTTATCAATAATGGTCGTTTAATTAACATACCATCAGATGCTAATAATGTTATTTTTTCTTTATCTGACATGGTTGGTAATTTTTCTTTTAAATTTAATTCTTTATATTTTAATCCGCTTGTGTTAAAAAATTTCTTTATTTCATATCCACTTTTTTGTATCCATGTTTCTAATTCTTTTTCTGTTGGTGTTTCTAAAACAATATTTCTATCTTGAAATGAAATATTATTTTTTTCTAACCATTGTTTTGCTTTTTTGCAAGTTGAACATTTTGGATATTCTATAAATATATTTTCCAAAGTGATTCCTCTCTTTCTTTCCTAATTATTATCAAATATTGGGTTAAGCCTTTTAGCAGGCCTGTTTTTTTATTGTTTAATTTTTTTATTGATTTTTTTAATGTTCTGAAAATTTCAAAACAGGTCTGTCCCTTTTGGACAAAAAATGTCCGTTTTGGCACGTCCCCAACGTTTCATCCTTCGAATACGACTCTTCCGTTTACGATTGTGTATTTTACTTTTCCTTTTAGTGTTTTTCCAATAAAAGGACTGTTTTTTGATTTAGAAACAATCATTTCTTTTGTATAAACATATTCTTCATTTGGGTCAAATATCGTAATATCTGCCATTTTTCCTGCTTCTATAGTTCCTCTTTCATTATCAATATGTAATAATTTAGATGGTGTATATGAAGTAAGTCTTACTAGATTTAGATAATCAATATGTCCTGGGTCTACTAAATTCATAATTTCAGCTGGAAGTGCTGTTTCAAATCCAATAATTCCGTTTGGTGCTTTTGATAGCTCTACATTTTTTTCTGATTCTGCATGTGGTGCATGATCTGTAATGATACAATCAATAGTTCCTTCTTTTAATCCTTCGATAATCGCTTGTCTATCTTTTTCTTCTCTTAATGGAGGATTCATTTTTGCATTGGTTCCTGATTTTAACACTTCATCTACTGTAAATGTGAAATAGTGTGGACAAGTTTCACAAGTAATTTTTACGCCTCTTTTTTTGGCATCTCTTATCATATCTTTACTTGTTTTTGTACTAATATGACAAATATGTCCTCTGACACCATTTGTTTCTGATATAACAATTTCTCTTGCTGCCATGATTTCTTCTGCTTCTGGTAATACACCTTGTACACCTAATTTATCTGCAACAGGTCCTGCATTTAT
>CALXLP010000071.1 GCA_944389225.1 uncultured Clostridia bacterium
TCATCTATCTTTATATTTCCACCATCAATTTTTTCTAATTGATTCATGCATCTTAAAACTGTTGATTTTCCAGAACCAGATGACCCAATAATTGCTAAAACTTCTCCTTCATTTACTGTAAAAGATACATTTTTAACAGCCATATTTTCTTTATATTTCTTTACTAAATTTTCTACTTTTACAATCTCTTTCATTTTGACCTTCTTCCTTTCTACTTTTCCTCTTTATTATTTGCAATTACATATTCATTTTTCTCTTTCCAATTGCTCTAAGTTATGGTATAGTAATCCAATTTCTTCTCTGCTTTGTGGAAAGCAAATGTGATAACAGCACATAACACTAGATAAATAACACCTGCCACACAAAGTGGAACAATCGAAAATTGGAAGCTAGCTTGTTTTTGCGCTAATGCAAAAATTTCTGTTACACCTATAATTTGTGCTAATGAAGTGGTTTTGATTAAAGAGATTACTTCATTTGATAAAGCTGGTAATATTCTTTTTATAATTTGTGGTAATGATATTCTAAAAAAAGTTTGTGTTTTTGTCATTCCTAATGTAAATGCTGCTTCTTTTTGTCCTTTTGGAACACTTAACATTCCACTTCTAAAGATTTCTGCAAAATATGCTGCATAATTAATGACAAAAGCAATAATGACTGCCACAAATCTATCATAAGAAATATGAAATAGATAATATGGTGCAAAATATACAAAGATAATTTGTAACATCATAGGGGTTCCTCTGATAATTAATATATAAATTTTTGTTATCCATGCAATGATTTTACATTTTGAATTTTTCGCTATTGCCACTATAATTCCTGCTGGAATTCCAATAACTAATGTTAATATGAAAATTGATAATGTTGTTCCTAATCCTTCTAATAAAATTTTTGTTAGATTAAGTATATTTGACATATCCATTTTTCTTCTCTCCTATTCTGTAATTATATTCTTTCAGAAAATGTCCAAAAAGAAACGTCCCTAATTGTCCCTTTATATCGTTATATCTTCTCCAAACCATTTTTCTGATATTTCTTTTACTTTTCCTTCTGCTTTTAGTTCTGCAATTGCATTTTGTATTTTATCTTTTAATTCTGTATTTCCTTTTTTAAACGCAATTACCATTCCTGTTTCTCCACTTGATATTCCTGTAGATTCGAATGTTTTAAAATTTTTATTTTGTGATTTCATAATATATGTTCCTGTAATTTTACTCATATAAACTGCATCAATATTTCCCGTTTCTAAATCCATTAATGCTGTTAAATAGTCTGTATATCCAACAATTTCTTCTATTTCTTTTCCAAATTCTGAATCATTCAATCTTCTTTCTTGTATTGAACCACTTTGTATACCTATTTTCTTACCTTTTAAATCTTCTTGAGAAGTATATTCTGAATCATTTTTTACAAAGAATATAGATTCATCTTTAATATACATATCACTTAATGTCATTGCCTCATTTCTTTCTTCTGTATAACCAAATCCATTCCATATACAGTCAATGTTTCCTGAATCTAATTCTTGTTCTTTCGCTGCCCAAGAAATGGTTTGCACTTTTAATGTCATTCCTAATTTGTTACAAACTTCTGTTGCTAAATCAATATCAAATCCAACTAATTCATTATTTTCATTTCGAAATCCCATTGGTGGAAAACTATCATCCATTCCTAAAACTAATGTATTTTCACTACTTTCTTCCCCTTGTACACTAAAAACAATCACTCCTATTAATGCAATTATGACAATTGCTGAAATTACTCCTATTAATATTTTATTTTTCATATTTCTTTCCTCCTTAAATTTTCTTTACTTTTTATTTTTCTTTAAGAGATTTTCTCTGCCTTTATTTTTATATCTTTAAAATTTGGCGCCTAGGATTCAAAGATATACAAAAAGACCTTAAAAGTACGTTTTGTACCTTTAAGGTCTCTTTCTCGAAAACTAAAGGCACAAGCATCTAAAGCTTGTGCCAATCAATTTCAGACACAAGCTATATTTTATGATGATGTTTGTTACCGTTTAGTTTATATATTTTCATAAAATTTCTCTCCCTTAAATTTATTGATTAAAATTCTATCATGCATTTTTATCTTTTGTCAATAGTTTTTACAAAATTTATTAAATTTTATGTTAAGTATAATAACAATTCAGTCTTAAATATATATTTTGAAGTAATCTGTAACAAGCTATTTGCCTTTTAATACTATTTCTTGTATATTATGCACTTTTTCTGAAATTGTTCTTCTTTTTTATTTCTTCCACTATGTTTCATTAATATCTAATAAAGAATATACATCTTCTGCATTATTTAATTCTTTTATATTCATAATCACACCTTGTCCTACAACAATTCCTCCGACTTCTTCTATTGCTCGTTTCATTGCTCTCATTGTATTTCCTGTTGCATAAATATCATCAATGATATATATTCTTTTTCCTGTATATTCTTCATCAACTAACTTCGGTAATTCCATTTTATCTTTTCCATATTCTTTTTCATATGAAAATTGTTTTTCAACTGTTGTTGGTGGTAATTTTCCTGCTTTTCTAACAGGCACAAATCCGATATTTAATTTACTTGCCACTGCTGCTCCTATGATAAATCCTCGTGCTTCTGCTCCTACAATATATTGCACTTGCTTATCTTTTATTTCTTCTACAAACCTATCAACGATTTCCTTAAATGTGTCTTTTTGAATGATTAATGGCATAATGTCAATAAATTCTACTCCTTCTTGTGGAAAGTTTTTTTGTGTTCTAATATGTAATTCTTTTTTTAATTCATTTCTCAATATTTTCATATTTATCACCTTTTCATTGTATTTTATGCGATTTCTCTACCTGACTGTAGACTACTCCTATCTACCACATATGATGGTTCTTCATTTTTTTCTATCATTGTTTTTATACGACTTATAGCTTCTTCAAATTTACTAAGTGCACTAATTTGTACTTCTTTATGAATTGGTTTATTCTGAGATGTACTATTATAAATTTCTGCTTTTGTTTTTTCTGTATCTTGATGATAATAATTTATTTGCTTCCTTTTCGATGGTCTTTTATCTCCTAATACTGCTGGATAATTTCCACTAGCCTTTTGATGTGCTTGTTCTGCCAACATTTGCTCATTTGGTAATTTGTCAAAATTTCTTCTAATAGCATATATTGTTTCCACCATTTCAGGTTGGAATTCTCCATTTAAATCTTGTGCACAACAGTCATATAGATTAGCCATCATAACCCCAACACTATTTTCAGGATTTCTTGTAAGTGCTTGTTTTCTTTCTAACTCTATTTTAGCCTCTATATTGGCTAATTTTTCTTCCTTTAATGTTGTTCCATAAAATATTCTTTGCAATCTAGATTCTTTTTCCTGTAATACTTGCTGTTTCTCTGTTTGCAAATGGTTTACTCTTGCCTTTGTAATCATTCCTTGTACTTTTGTATTTAAATTCGCTTTTATTTCTTGAAAAGATTGTCTTTTATGTTCTGCAACAAAGTGTGGAAGTTCTTGTACTTGTTGTTGTATTTGTTCTATTTCTTCTTTTTGTTGCAATAAATCTCCATATTGTTCTTGCAATCTATCTCTTTTTGTTTTGTAATCTTCATTTTCCTCTTGTTTTTCTTGTTGTTCCCTATTTGCTTTTTCCGTTGTTTCTAATTTTGTTTTTATATCTTGAACAATTTCTAATACTTTAAAATGTAAATTTTGTGAATATCCTACTTTCAAATCTTCTGCTATTCCACGATATTGTGAAGATGTTTCTTCTATTTCTCCTATATATTGTTCTAACATGTCTACTATATCTATTTTTCCATTTCTTACTTGCTTTTCTAATTTTGCAATTTCTGTTTTCAATTGATTTAAATGTTCTTTTTCTCTTTTTCGTTTTTCTTCTATTTCTCGTATCTGTATCTCTTCTCTTTGTTTGTCAATTTCTAATTCTTTTTCTTTACACATTCCTTTTATCATTCTTTTAAATTGATCTTGATATCTTTTAACACTTTTAATAAGTTCTACATGTCTACTTGATTTTTGATTTAATTGTTCAGATAAATATTCTTTATCTTCTCTACTTAAATTATTTCGTCTTAATCTCATAGATATATGTTCAAAATTATCTTCCAATTCAATACATTCTTCTGCTTGTTTTCTATAAGTCTCATAGCCTTCTGGTAATTGTGACTGTAGTGTTTCTAATTCTTCACTTGGTACTTGTTCTAATTCTTCTTTTTCTAAACTGGCATCATAATATGCATATCCATTCCAATTACTAGTATGTTCTATTTTCTTTACTTTTGTAAATGGTAAAATTAATTCCTCTTCTTCACCAAAACCTGCATCTTCTTTATATGGTTCAATATATAATGATGGCAACTCTTCATCTTCTCTAAGGCGTAATATTACTGCTTCTTTTCCATATCCTGCAAAATATTTTGATTTTGCACCTTCTTCTTTTAATGATGTTGATGTAAAAGAAGCTATTTCTTTTTTTCTTTTTATTTCTTCTATTTGTTGTATATTAGTTGCTCTATATAATGCACTTCTTGGACCTTTGGTTCCAGCTTTATATATTGCTGTATACAAATTGACAAATGTTTGTATATTCTGTTTTAGTTCTTTCTTTGTCATATTCGTATTCCAGCCCTCATCCTGCAATACTTGCATTTTTCTATAATCTAAATCTGCTATACAATTAAGGTTTACATGTGCAATTCCTGTATATTTTCTTATTGCTTCTATTTCTTCCTTTGTTAATGGTAACTTATATGATTGATTCATATATTTATTACTCCTTTATTATCTCAAAAAATCTTTTTTTCTTTTGTTCATCATTTGATGAATCTATAAATTGTATGGTACCTTTCATACCTTTACTATTAATTAAATGTTTTTCTTCTAAAACTTCTTGTAAATGTTTTGCCAAATAGGGAGCTCCATTAAAAAATGTAACTTGTCCTAAAACATCTTGTATTTCTTTTTGTATTAATGGATAATGTGTACATCCTAATACAACATTTTTTATTTTTCCTCTATATGGTTCTAAATGCTCTTTTA
>CALXLP010000072.1 GCA_944389225.1 uncultured Clostridia bacterium
ACAAATAAAGCTGCAAAGAAAAGATATTCTTTAACAGCAACAGGAAAAGTAAAAAGAACAAAATCAAACAGAAGACACTTATTAGCAAACAAAACAAAAAGACAAAAAAAATCAGGAAAGATTCAAAATGCTTATGCAGACAAAACATGTATGAATACAATCAAAAAATTATTACCATACGGTAATTAAAATTAAGGTAAATATATATTCACAAGGGGAGGGGATATTTTTTATCCCTAGAGAATTTACCATACAGAAAAAAGTGTCCCCTGTCAAATAGAAAAAGGAAGGTGATAGATATGGCAAGAGTAAAAACAGCAAGAACAACAAGAGCAAGACATAAAAAAATATTAAAACAAGCCAAAGGATATTTTGGAGCAAAACATTATAGATTTAGAAATGCAAATCAAGCAGTTATGAAATCTTTAGCATATGCATATGTAGGAAGAAAAGATAAGAAAAGTAATTTTAGAAAATTATGGATAGCAAGAATTAATGCTGCAGCAAGAATGAATGGAACAACATATAGCAGATTAATTGCAGGATTAAAAAAAGCAAATGTAACAATTAATAGAAAAATGTTAGCAGACATTGCTGTAACAGATCCAAAAGCTTTTACAGAAATTGCTGAAATTGCAAAAAAAGCATAGATAAAAAGAATGGAGTTATTTTATGAAAATAAAGTAACTTTATTTTTTTTTATTTTGCTCTTGTTTTTTATCCTTTTTTGAAGAAATATAAAAAATAAACGAAAGATGACAAAAAAGTTACAAAAAGATTACGAAATGGTTAAAAACATACAAAAGAAATGAAAATTATTGAAAAAAATAATCATACATGATATCTTGATAAAAGAGGAACAAAAGTAAAAGAAAAGGGGAGTAAAAATGAAAAAGAGTATTATTAAAATAACAAGTTTATTTCTTATTATAGTGGCTGCATTTTCTTTTGGATTGGTATTTGCAAGTACAGATTTAGAAAGTAAACTTGCAGTAGATGAATATTCAGAAGAATATGAACAATGGTTACAACTAAGTGATGAGGAAAAAGAGAATACAATAGAACCTAGAAAATATGATATTATAACACAAAAAGACAATGCAACATATTTAAAAGAATTAAATAATGTTTTTAGAGTTCAACAATTATTAAGAGCAACTATATCAGCAAAATATAGTTTAAAGGATGTTATTCCAGAAAATGTAAAAATTAGAAATCAAATGTCAACAAATTCTTGCTGGGCTTTTGCAACAATAGGAATGTTGGAATCACATTTAGCGTTAAGAGATAAAAATGCTTCAAATCCAACTGTTACATATGACTTTTCAGAAAGACATATGAATTATGCAACAGCAAAATCAGTATTTTTGAATGGTCAAATAAACGAATATGGATTTACAAAAAAATTAAGTGATGGTGGAAATTTTTATCTTGCAACACAGTATATGGCAAATGGCTTGGGTGTTATAAATGAAAGTGATTTACCATTTGAAAATAGTGAAGAAAATATAGATATTTCAGAAATAAAAAATAAAGAAGTACAAGCAACTTTATATGATACGGTAGAATTTCCCGCAACATATACATCAGAAAGAGCAGAAATTATACCACAAATTAAAGAACATATTGTTAATTATGGAGGAATCTATGCTGGAATTCATGGTGCAAATGTGTTAGGAGATGCATATAATAATGAAACAGGTGCTATTTATTGTACCAATACCGTATTTGAACCTATGGATCATACTGTAGTGATTATTGGTTGGGATGATAATTATAGTGTTGAAAACTTTAATGAGGATCAAAGACCAACAGAAAATGGAGCATGGATTATCAAGAATTCATGGGGGGATACCATTTCAGAAAAATTAAGTACCATAAAACAAACTATGTTTGAGCAACAACAATCATATTGTGAATCTATGGGATGGGATACAGCAGATAAAATACCAGATGATGTTATTTTAGATACATATAAAGGAATGTATGGTGAAGACAAAGTTGGTATACAAGGTGAAGAGCTTGTAGTTGAAATGGGAGATAAAGGATATATGTATATTTCCTATGAAGATTGCAATGTATACAAAAACTTAATAGGAATTGAAAAAGCAACCAATACAAAAGATTATGAAAATGTATATCAAAATGACACTTTAGGACCAATTAATAATATTGTATTTTCAGGACAAGATGCTTTGAGCTTAGCAAATGTATTTAAAAGAGATACAACAAAGACAGAGTATTTAGATAAAATTAGTATTTATACATTCCAAGGATATACTTGTAAAGTATTTGTTAATCCAAACGGAAGTAGTAAAGCAAAAGAAGATTTGCAAGAAGTACAATTAACTTCAGGAGAAACAGATACATTTGAACCAGGATATCATACAATAGAATTTGCAGAACCAATAAAATTAACAGGAGATTCATTTGTAGTTGTTGTACAAATTGTAACAGATGATTATAGAAAAGAATTTGCAGTAGAAAGTCCAGTAGCAGATTCAATGTGGCAAGATGCTGTATACAATGAAGGAGAAAGTTTCTGTGCTTCAGAAGAAGATTTTAATAATAATGTTTGGTTAGATTTAGCAACTATGGAAGATGAAGAATTAAGAGGAAATGTATGTATTAAAGCATATACAACTTCAGAAATACCAGAAGAGCCAGAACCACAAAAAACATTGACACAAATTTATATACAAAACCAACCAACAAAAACAGAGTATACAGAAGGGGAAAATTTTGATAAAACAGGTATGACAGTTATGGCACAATACAGTGATGGTTCTACACAAGATGTTACAAATTATACAATTATTGGAGGAAATAATTTAACAGTAAATACAACAACTGTAACGATTCAATATACAGAAGACGGTGTAACAAGAACAGTTACACAACCAATAACTGTTAAGGAAGCAGAAGAAACACCAGATCCAGAAGAGCCAGATAATCCTGAAAATCCAGGAACAGAAACACCAGAAGATCCTCAAGAAAAACCAGTTCCATCAGACTTTACGAATGTACAATCTGTTATCACAGAATCAAAATTATATTTCAATTCAGATGACTTAACACAAGCATCAAGTGAAAACACAATTAAAATATCTGGAATCAAAATAGGAGATGAAAGTAATACTTATGCATATTATTACTATGTTTCAGGAACAAAAGAAGATGACTATATATCATATTGGACAAAGGCAGAAGCGGTAAAAGAAAGTGATGGAACTTATTCAATTACTTTACATATAAAATCAGAAGAATTGCAGAATTATAATGAAATAGCAGAATCAGATAATCTATATGTATACATTAGAGAAGTGGCAGAAGTGAATGATCAAAGCACAGAACAAATTGTTAAATTAGAAGTGAATAATCAAGTAGAGCCAGAATGTTATATAGATGGTGTTATGGTAGGTGGCATTGATGATGTACTAAATTACAATAGTAGTAATAATAGCAATAATACGAATAACGGAAATGGAAATCAAAATAAAGATAATACAGTAGCATCAAGTATCTTACCATATGCAGGTGGAATTACTTTTAAAATTATAGTAATTGTTTTAGTTATTGCATTTGGAGGATTTGCTTATTATAGATATAAAAATATTGATAGATAAAAGAAAATATTGAATTGTATATGAAAGTGAGCCCAACTTATTAGACAAAAGTTTAATAAGATGAGCTCATTTTTATATATAAAAATGATTATTGCTTTTTCATTTTTGGTTTTGAAATCAAAGAAGCTAAATAGCCAAAGAAAATGGCAGCGGCAATTCCGTCCAGCAGCAGCTTTTACACCTCCTGTAAAAGCACCGATAAAGCCTATGTTTTTTACTTCTTCAATAGCACCTTTTGCTAAGTTATAGCCAAATCCTGTTAAAGGAACAGTTGCACCAGCACCTGCAAAGTCTACTAAATATTGATAAATTCCTAATCCGCCTAAAATAGCACCTAAAGTTACAAAAATAACTAAAATTCTTGCAGGTGTTAATTTGGTTTTATCAATTAAAATCTGACCAACAACACAAATTAAACCACCAACAACAAAACATTTTAGAAGGGTAGACCATTCAAAAACAGTACCCCAATCAACTTCACTCATAAGTTCCTCCTTATCTTATAAAAGAATTATAAATTTTCGATACTAATTGCATGGGCGATACCAGGAATAGATTCTCCTTGCTGTGAACTAGTAGAATTCATTAAAGCACCAGTAGCAATTAATAATATCCTTTTCATTTTTCTTTCTTTTAATTGCTTGAAAAAATATCCAGAAAATACAGTTCCACAGCATGCACAACCACTACCACCACTATGGGTATCTTGATTTTCTTTATCAAAAATTAAAACACCACAATCATTATAGTTATTTTTTATGTTATAACCATTTGTTTTTAATAGGTCAATAGCGATATCTTTACCAACATATCCTAGGTCACCACTAATAATAGCATCATAATAGTTTGGACTTCTTCCTGTATCTTGAAAATGGGTTGTTAATGTATCAGCAAAACTTGGTGCCATAGCAGCACCCATATTATTTCCGTCTTTTATTCCCATATCGATGATTTTTCCAGGTGTGACATGTGTGATATATGGTCCATTTCCGTTTTTAGAAACGATAGCGCTACCTGAACCAGTAACAGTCCATTGACTAGTTTGTGGTCTTTGATTTCCTAATTCTAAAGGAAAACGGAATTGTTTTTCTGCACTACAAAAATGACTAGAAGTTGCGCATAAAACATAGTTTGCAAAACTTTCTGCACAAATAGCACCTAAGGTTAAAGATTCTACAAAAGTAGAACAAGCACCAAATACACCAAAAAAAGGAATCTTTAAATCTCTTAATCCAAAACTTGAAGAAATACATTGATTAAGTAAATCTCCTGCAAACATACAATCAATATCGCTTGCTGAAATACCGTGCTTTTCGAATAACCATATTGACAGTTTCTTTTATAATTTTACTCTCTGCTTTTTCCCATGTTTTCTCTCCCCAAAATTCATC
>CALXLP010000073.1 GCA_944389225.1 uncultured Clostridia bacterium
GTATATGAAATTTTAACCTTCGTATTTTCAACTAATTTATCAGTATTAAAAAAAATATTCTTTGTTAATTCCATTTTAAAAACTCTCCTTGTTTATCTTTTGCTAAAATCATTATAATATTAAATTTTACATTCTTCAAGTATTTTTTCTAAAAATAAACAAAATATCAAAAATGTAATCAATTTGTAATTATTTTGTAACAAATATGTGAATGCGGAAAAGCTACATTGAATAAGATATATAAGTAAAGAAAATCTATTTGAAAGTATACAAATATATTGTCAAAAAAGTAAGAATATGATAATATTTAAAGAGAACGAAAAGGGGAAGATATTATGAAAGAAGATTTGATGGAGGCGAAAGATTTGGAGCCAAAAGAAGAAATGAAAGAAAAGATACCAGAAGAAGAAAAACAGGAAGTAGAAGAAATGAAAGAAGAAATCGCACAAAATGAATCTAAAAAAGTAGATGTTAAAGAGGAAAAAGCAATAGAAGATGAGAAAAATAAAGTAGAAACAGATAAAAAACAAGAGGATGAGAAAAAGAAAAAATCCAAAAAGAATATAGAAAAAGATTCTAAAGAAGATGCTAAAACTGAAGAGAAAAAAGATCAGAAGAAAAAGGACAAAGAAAATAAAACTGGAAAAAAGCAGACTAAAAAAGTTAAAAAAATCATTATTTCTATCATAATTGTTGTAATTGTAGCATTGTTATTTTCTACAGTCTTTGCTTTAACAAATATTAATAATGAAAAAATTATTAGTGGAGTTACAATCAAAGGAGTAGAAGTTTCAGGATTAACAAAAGAAGAAGCAATAGCTAAATTAGAAACAGTGTATTCTGAAAAAATAAACAATAATATTATGCTTCAATACCAGGATTTAGAATCAGAATTAAATCCAACACTTATGGAAGTGAAATATGATATAGAAAAGGCCGTAAATGAAGCATATTCTTTAGGAAGAGATAGTAATATATTTATCAATAACTATAACATATTAGGAACATTAATTGGTAAAAGGGATTTTAATGTAGATATGACAATGAATGAAGAAACAACAAAACAAACAATTAATGATATTGGTGCCAATTTACCAGGAATTATGATGGAATCTAGTTATAGTATAGAAGATGATGAATTAATTATTACAAGAGGAAAAGAAGGAATTGTTATTAGTACAGATACTCTTTTATCAGAAGTAAAAGATATGCTAAATGATATTCATGAAACAGATAATGTAATAGAAATTCCAGTAGAAACAAAAGCACCACAAGAAATAGATATTGATAAAATACATAGTGAAATATATCAAGAACCACAAGATGCTTATTATACACAAGATCCTTTCACAGTATATCCAGAGGTAGAGGGAATTGATTTTGATGTAGAAAAGGCAAAAGAAATGATTTCAGCAGAAATAAAAGATGAATATGTAATAGATTTAATTGTTACTAAACCAAAAGTAACATTAGAAGATATAGGAACAGAAGCATTTCCAGACAGATTATCAACATTTTCAACAAGATATGATGCTAGTGATACAGATAGAACAGCAAATTTAGTATTGGCTTGCAAAAAATTAAATGGAAAAGTCATTATGCCAGGAGAAACATTTTCATATAATGAAACATTAGGACCAAGAACATATGCAGCTGGTTATAGAAACGGAAAAATATATGAAAACGGTCAAGTAGTAGATGGTTTAGGTGGAGGTATTTGCCAAATTTCTTCAACATTATATAATGCAGCGTTAATGTCAGATATGGAAATTGTAGAAAGAAGAAATCACCAATTTGTTACATCATATGTTGATGAAGGAAGAGATGCAACAGTTGTATATGGAGCAACAGATTTTAAATTTAAGAATACAAGAACATATCCTGTAAGACTTGTAGCGTCTGCTAAAGGAGGAGTTGCAACTGTTTCTGTATATGGAATAAAAGAAGCAGATAGAGAATATACATATTCATTTAGAACAGATGTTGTATCAACAATACCATATACGACTAAATATGTAGAAGATTCAAGTTTATCAGCTGGTCAAGAAGTTGTAACACAAAAAGGAACAAATGGATTAGTTTGTAAAACATACATGACGAAAATGTTAAATGGAAAAGTTGTTTCAACCAAATTACTTTCAACAGATACTTATAGTGCAATGCAAAGAATTGTTAAAAGAGGAACATCAACAACAACATCTAATCAAAGTTCATCTATAAGTGTACCTTCAACAAGTACAGAAACAAATAATGAGCCAACAGAGCAAACTCCAGAAGAAACAGTTCCAACACAAAAACCAGAAGAAACACAACAATCAGAACAAGGAGCTCAAACGGAAACAACAGAATAGGTTATGAAAAAAGATAAAATAGAAGACGGCGTTTTTTATGAAAAACGCCGTTTCCCATTGACAAAAGAAAAAAAAGTAGTATAATAATATGTGTCTAAATGAAAAATGCGCCATTAGCTCAGTTGGTAGAGCAGCAGACTCTTAATCTGATGGTCGGAGGTTCGATTCCTCTATGGCGCACCACTACAATAATAAGAAGTAAATCTAAATAGGTATATAAATATTAGATTTATTTTTTTGTTTTAAAATACAAATTATGTAAATTTTAAAAAGGGGTGAGAGATTTGCTAAAAATTTATAACACAAATATGGAAACAAACAAATTAGAAGAAATTAAAGAATTTAGAAAAGGAAGCTGGATTAATTTAGTAAATCCCTCCGAAAATGAAATCAAAAGAGTATGTGAAAGTATCAATATTCAAGAAGATTTTATAAGAGATGCATTAGACTATGAAGAAAAAGCCAGAATTGATACAGAAGAGGATGATAATACCATTCTTTTTGTAATTGATGTTCCAGTAATTGAAAAAAATGAAGATAATGATATTTATTCTACAATGCCATTAGGAATGATTGTAGTAAGAGATGACTTTTTTATAACGGTATCTTTAAGAAAAAATAAAGTTATAGAAGATTTTGAAAAAAGAAAAATAAAGAATTTTCAAACATACAAAAAAACTAGATTTATTTTCCAAATCTTTTACTTGAATTCATCATATTTCTTAAATTACCTAAAACAAATCAACAAAGAAACAGAAATTGCAGAATATATTTTAAAAAATTCTATGAAAAATAAAGAATTGTTAAAATTATTAAGTTTAGAGAAAGGTTTGGTATATTTTGCAACATCATTAAAATCAAATGAGATTGTCATGGAGAAAACCATGAGAGGAAAAATTGTAAAATTATATGATGATGATGAAGATATACTAGAAGATGCCATTATTGAAAATAGACAGGCCATAGAAATGGCTCAAATATATACAAATATCTTAAATGGAACAATGGATGCATATGCTTCTATCATTTCCAATAACCTAAATGGAGTAATGAAGTTTTTAACATCTATTACGATTGTATTAGCAATTCCTACAATGATATCAAGTTTTTGGGGAATGAATGTACAATTACCATTTGAAAATAGTCCAATGGGATTTATTATCATGGTATTAATAGCAGTTGTATTAACACTAGTGGTAACATGGTGGTTAAAGAGAAAAGATATGTTAAATTAAAAAATACAGTTATAAAATATGGAAAAGAACCTAAATAATTAGATAAATTTCTAATAAGTTAGGTTCTTTTTATTTATGAATTTAAAATTTCAGATATTTTTGTTAATTCACCTTTTAAGAATGTGTACATACTTTCTCCAATAGAAGTATCAGATCCAGCTTCATATAGAGAGAGCGTTTTGTTAATATCTAATAACTTCATTTTTTTCGTAGTTGAAGAAGAATCTTTATACATGTATATAGGTGTATAACTTACATTATCTATTGTAACAGATTCATCTGTGTGTTTTGTTATTTGTAAATCTAAAATAATAGAAGTTCTTGTATTATCAGCATTTTGGTCACTAATAAAATTTCCTAAAGAATAGATAATAAATCCATCTTGAGTTGAACCATCTTCTAAAGTAACTGTTCTTTTCTCCATTTTTTGTAAAACATGAGGGTGTGTTCCTAAAATAATGTTGACACCATTTTGGAAAAGAAAATCAGCTAATTTGTTTTGGGTATCATTTGGAACAGTGCTATATTCTGTTCCCCAATGTATAGAGGCTACAATAATGTCTGCTTCTTGTGATTTGGCAGTTTCTATATCATTTTTTATTAATTCCTCATCAATTAAATTAATGCAGTAAGGTTTGTCAGATGGAATGGTAATTCCATTTGTTCCATAAGCATAATTTAAAAATGCAATTTTAATACCTTTTACATATCTAAATACAATTGTATCTCGTTTTTCTTGTGTTTGATAAGTACCTACATGAGAAATATCAGCTTTGTCTAAAACATCAATTGTTCTAGATAATCCATCAAAACCATAATCTAAACTATGGTTTCCAGCAGTAGAAACAACATCAACTCCTAATTTTTTTAAGTTATATGCTAATGCGTCAGGTGTATTAAATCTTGGATAATTACTATATCCCACATCTTCACCTGCAAAGGTTGTTTCTAAATTGGCAACTGTAATATTAGAATTTTTTATATAATATTCAATATCTTCAAAAACATAAGAAAAATCATATTCACCTGTATCTGTATTGTATGCATCCATATATTGTGTATTATGGCACATGATATCTCCAATAGCTGTTAAATGAAAAGTAGTATCTTCATTTGTATTTTGTGTAGTATCATCAAGCCCATCTGTATTTTCTTCTACATTACTTGCAGCTTCTAGATATTGTTCTGTAATAGAATGATATTTAACCCAATTATTTACAATATTAAATATCATGACAACTAGAAATACGGCAAGTAATATCAATACAACTTTTA
>CALXLP010000074.1 GCA_944389225.1 uncultured Clostridia bacterium
AAAATTCATACAAAAGTCATATAAATACATTGAAAAAAATAAATAGGATATGGTATAATGAAAAACATGAATAGAAGAAATATAAAAGAAATAGTCAATAATTTAATAATAAATTTTAGAAAAGTGTTAGAACATATTCCTAAGAAAGTGAAAATGATAAGTATAATGGTATTGCTAATTATTCTTATTGTTTGTTTAATATTTGTATGGATTAGAGAAAGTCAAAAACAAAAATATGTGGAATATAATGGAGAAAACTTAAAAGAAAGTAAATATCCAGGATATAAAGAATTAATAGACAAATTACAGGAAGAACACCCTAATTGGACATTTACATTATTTTATACCAAATTGGACTGGGAAGAAGTTATTACAAATGAAGGACATAAAGATAATACAGAATATCCAACAAATTTAATACCAGATTCTTCAGAATATCCAGAAGATTGGAAATGTGAAATAGATAGAGATAGGACTTTTGATAATGGAACATGGTTATGTGCTTCTGATAAAGCAATAAAATATCAAATGGATCCTAGAAATATATTAAATGATGAAAACATATTCCAATTTGCCGAATTGAAATATGTAGAAGGGGCACAAACAAAAGAAGGCATTTATGAAATAACAGAGGGTTCTTTTTTAGAAGGAGATAGTATTTCAGAAGCTCTAATACAAGCAGGAAAAAATGCAAATTTAGATCCATATTTTATAGCCTCTAGATTAATTCAAGAACAGGGAAGAAATGGAACGGTATTGTCTAGAGGTTGTGAATATAATGATACAGTTGTATATAATCCATTTAATATAAATGCCAAAGGAAATTCACAAGAAGAAATTATTCAAAATGCAGCACAATATGCATATGAGCAAGGATGGGATAGTTTAGAAAAAGCATTGATAGGTGGTGTGGAATTCTTAAAAGAAGGCTATATTAATGTCGGACAAAATACCTTATATTTGCAAAAATTTGATGTTGTCAATCAAGATGAAAGTTTATACACACATCAATATATGCAAAATCTATTAGCACCACAATCAGAAGCTAGTAATATGAAAGAAATTTATGAAGCTTCTAATACAATAGATGCACCACTAAACTTTATTATACCTTTATATGAAAATATGCCAAAAGAAGTATCAGAAAGATAATAGAGATAAAATATTGTACAGGAACAATTGACATTACATGAAATATGCGATAAAATTTGTGCTGTACAATAATATGCCACTATAGCTCAGTTGGTAGAGCAACGGATTCGTAACCCGTAGGTCAGCAGTTCGATTCTGCTTAGTGGCTCCAAAGTTTATAAAATCAATAAATTTATAGGCAAATTTAGCAATATAGAAATTGTTGAATTTGCCATTTTTATGTAAATATGATATAATCTAGGTCATAAAAACATTTAAAAGTAGCAATTTGGCAATAAAGAGGAGGATTTTATATGGGAATCAAAAAGGAATCAGCTGAAATTGCTAAAGAACGGCAAAAGGATAAAAAGAAATTAAAGAAGAAAGCAACAAAAAGGATGGTTTCAATGATTATAGATGTATTTCGTGTATCTAATAAAGAGATACCGATTTACAAGATAAGATTGAAAACGTTCGATAGTTCGGGCATGGTCGATTGTTCGGTTGCATTTTCGAAAAAAAGTAATAAGTTTTACCACTTGTCTTGTGCAGATCCTGTGTGTTTCGCAACTTCTGAAAAGCTATTGAAATGTGGCGAGGAAAAAATAAGAGATGTTCCAAAAACGATTGGCAGATTGATATACTTTGAAAATACGATGTTCTCCAAAAATATACTGGATTGGGTGTATGAGAAAATGCGTAAAATACCACAATATCAGATTACTAAGATGAATGGAAGTATAGAAATCACATTGTTAGATGAGCCGGCTTGCGAAAAGTAAGGTCTATTATGAAGAACCTCAAAAAAAGGTCCCAAGAATTACGGAAGTGATTTTAGGGACCTTTTTTTATATAAAAGTATTTGATAAGGCGTTTTTTCTTTTCGGGCATCAGAATATAGAACGATAGCTTTCTGCATGACACTAATTTGTATAAATGTCTATTTTATAAAAAATAAGAAAAATTAGAGAAAAAAATGATAATGGAATAATTATCATGATATAATATGGTAAAAGAATAATAAAAAATAAAAGGAAAGAAAAATGGGAAGTTTGAAAGATTTTGTAAAAAGAATAAAAATAATGAAAAGAACAGAAAATGAATTAGCTAAATTTGAAACACGATTGGATGAAATTGCTCAAATGGATGTGGATGAGTCAAAAAAACAAGGAAAGATATTAGAGATTTTAAAGGAAGCAGAAAGAAAAAGGCGTTATCAAGTAATAGAACTTGATGTAAAACCTTCTGAGTATCAAGATGATTATTCTTTTTTTGAACAATATTGGAAAGATAGAGAGGATGTTCAAAAAGCTATAAAAAAACAACGTGGATTTGAAGTGGCTGAAATTTTAGAAGGTATATTAGTGAATAAAGATATGGATTTTGCAAAAGTACAGGAAATATATGAACAGTATAATATGTATTATTCTCAAAATAAAAGAAATAAAATAAATGTATTACCAGAAAATGATTATGAAAAATATCAACAAATAAAAGAATTTATGGAAAAACATATAGAGTCTTTTAGTATTTTAAATAAAGAAAGTATGGAGAAAAAATTAAAAGAAAAATTGCAAATGGCAGTTGTAAAAAGAATAGAAGAAGCGGGAGATATGAAAGAACAAAATAGGGTTTTTGAAGAATATGTGCAATTTTCAAATACGAATATACACCAACAACAGGGAAAATTAGACTATGTTTTTAAAGTGGTTGGAAATTCTGAATTTATGAAGCAAAGGACAAAAATGAAAAATTTTAAAGAATATGGTTTGGATTTGAAATTTGAAGATAAAATTCCTGTACTTTATGAAGCAACAGAAGAAGCTGAAAAAGAGGTTGAGAGAAAAAATGAATATCTAGCTTCAGAAAGGATGGAAGATTCTATTACAGAAGAAGATTTGATATTAGTAAGAAGTACAGATGTATTTCCAAAACATAGGCTTATAGAAACAATAGATAAACATACAATGCCAGAACCAATGCCTTCATATTTTGCAAAAGAATTAAAAGAAAGAATAGATAGTAAGGAACTTTCTCAGTATGATGTGTTAGATTTTATTAATAGAAGAACGATTCATTGGACATTGAATGGACTAGTAGGAGATCATCAATATGGTAAATTTTCTAATAGAAAATATATAATAGTAGAGCCTTTAGAAGAACAAATACAAAATGAAGGGTTATTAAGTTTAAATGAAGCAGATACATATTTTGAACAAGATATGAAATTATCACCTAGAGCAACAATTTTAATGCCGATAGAACAATATGGAGAGGTGTTGAAAGATCCTACAAGTAAAAAGCAGTTAGAAGGATTTGATATAGCTGTGTATACAGGAGAAGATTATATTGCAACAAAGATGTTATTAAATGACAAAGAATATATTTTTGGAGATATAGGTACATGGGGATATATAACAAATAGAAATACTGATGCGGGAATATATGCTGATAAATTAGAAGAAGGCATTGAAAATATTTCTGAACGATTAAGAGAAGAAGGAAGACCAATAGAAGATACAAAGATACATCGAAATTCAAAAAGTTATGCTAAAGATAATGAAAGGCGATACACATTATATATGGAAGGAATAGAAAGATTTGTGGATTTTTTGGCAGATAAAAGTGATGAAGAACTTCCTGTAGAATCTATAAAAAGAGAACTTTTAAGGAGAGAGGGATTAGATTATAAACAATATGCATCTGCTCCAGAGGTTTCTTTGGAAGAAGTGGTAGACTCAATAGGTGTAGAAGAATTAAAAGAAATTACAAAAGAGTATAATGAATATATGTTAGTATTGTATAGAGAAGAGCGAAGAAAGAAGGATAAAGAAAATGTGGAAAAAGGATTGATAACAGAAGATGAATTAGAAGAGGATTATATAGAAAAATAAAATGTTTAATTTGAGGATGAAGTTAACGATTTCTTACCCCAAAATGAAATTTTTTGTAAAATGTGGTATAATATATATAGGTATCCTTGTACCAGGAGAAAGAATAGGTACAGTAGAAAGAACCTTAAAACTCAAGGAGGAATAGACATATGAGATTAAAAATATTTTTTTTAAGTAAAAGCTATAGAAAGATGTGGTTGACCAGAATAAAAAATACTCCTATGGAGTTCATACAAGCAATTTGGGAAATGTTTTGTGAAACAGTTAAGTCACATAAAGAAAATCCTACTGGTTGGGAACGGTATGTAAGAAAAAAAGAGAAGGAAAATCGAATAAAAGAAGCACAGAAAAGAGAGGAGATTGTTATATCTATTAGCAATCTCTTAGGAGCTAGTACAAGATTAGAGATTTTCTTATTGAAGTATTGTTACTACTCTCAACAAAATTTAGAGGAAATCACTGAGGATTTTTTACAAGCGAAGCAGGAAATAAAAGAAGAAATAGATAAACTTGAAAGGAACGAAGTTATAGTTCCAGATAAGTTGAAAGCAGAGCTTTGTGAAATCTCCCTAGATCAGTTTAGAGGAATGGAAGAATGCGAAGAATACTTCGAAAAGGTTCATTCCCAAATTATGGAAGTAAACAAAAAAATTTAAGGTTCCCAGAAAAATACCGAGCACTTGCTCGGCTTTTCTGGTGTTATAGATAAAAATCAAAAAAATATGTCGAATTTTCAATA
>CALXLP010000075.1 GCA_944389225.1 uncultured Clostridia bacterium
CTTGCTGCCATGATTTCTTCTGCTTCTGGTAATACACCTTGTACACCTAATTTATCTGCAACAGGTCCTGCATTTATGGCACCTGCTGATACTGATTTTTCCTCACAATGTGATGCTACATATGTTCCTAATTTATCTGCTTCTATCATAGCTTGTCTCATCATTCTGCTATTAACCACTGGCATACCATCATCAGAAAATGCAATAGCACCTGCTTTTTTTAATTCTTCAAAGTTAACTAATTCTTCTCCTTTTTCTCCCTTACTTACAGAAGCATATGGTAATACATTACATAGATTTACTCTTTTAGCTTCATTTATGATATATGTTAATGTTTCTACATTGTCTGGTGTTGGTTTTGTATTTGGCATTGGGCAAATGGTTGTGAATCCACCAGCAACAGCACTTTTTGAACCAGTTTCGATTGTTTCTTTATGTTCTCCTCCTGGCTCTCTTAAATGACAATGTACATCTATCATACCTGGTATGATATTTAAATTTGTACAATCAATTTCTTTATCTGCTGTTTCATGAATATCTTTTTCAACTTTTACAATTTTACCATCTTCTATTAAGATATCATATTTGTCATCTAGTTTGTTTTTATAATCTATGACATGTCCATTTTTTAATAATAATTTCATTTACATATCTTCCTTCCTACTTTTTATTTCTTGTTATTTAAAAAATCCTCTTTTATTTTGAACTAGTTTAGATGATTTGATATACAACAAGATTCATCTTTTTATATTTGTGAAGTACTGCATAGCAGTACTTCATATTTGTATGTTAAAATCTTTTATTTCGTTAACACACCTTTCTTATCTATTTACTTGTTCCTCACAATATTTACATCTATATACCACATTTTCTCTATCTGTTAATTCACAAATATGTGGTAATTCTTGTTCAATTGATGTAATACATCTTGGATTTTTACATTTCACAACATTTACTAATTTTTCTGGAAGTTCTGGATGGAATTTTTCTATAATTTTTCCATCTTTTATTTTGTTTACTGTAATCTTTGGATCTAAATATCCTAATATATCTAAATTGATATCTAAGTTTTCATCGATTTTTATAATGTCTTTTTTCCCTGTTTTATTACTTTTTGCATTTTTGATAATCGCAACAGATGTATCTAATTCTCCTAAATTTAAATAATTATATATTTCAAAACTCTTTCCTGCTTCTATATGGTCTATTACATATCCATTTTTTATACTATCTATATTCATTGACTTCTTTTCCTTTCTTTCTCAAAATCAATTTTAAAATTTCATACAACCAAAATTTTTTAGTTATTTTATCTCTAGTAGTTTTAATATTAATGCCATTCTGATAAACTTACCATATTTCGCTTGTTTAAAATAGCATGCTCTTGGGTCATCATCTACTTCTACTGCTATTTCATTTACTCTTGGTAATGGGTGCATAATACATAAATCTTTTTTAGCATTTTCCAATTTTTCTTCATTTAAGATATAATAATCTTTTAGTCTGATATAATCTTCTTCATTGAAAAATCTTTCTTGTTGTACTCTTGTCATATACAAAATATCTAACTCTGGCATGTATTCTTCCATATCATTCGTTTCTACATATTCCATATGATTTTTTTCTAATACATCTCTCTTTACATAATCTGGTAATTTTAATTCATCTGGTGAAATCAAAACGATTTTAATATTGCTATATCTTGACATAGCTGTAATTAAAGAATGAACAGTTCTTCCGAATTTTAAATCACCACAGATACCTATTGTTAAATCAGATAATCTGTGTTTCTCACAATGAATAGTTAATAAATCTGTTAATGTTTGTGTTGGATGACAATGACCTCCATCACCTGCATTAATAATTGGTACTTCTGCTTTCAAAGAAGCAACAAATGGGGCACCTTCTTTTGGATGTCTCATAGCGATAATATCTGCATATCCTCCTACCATTCTAACAGTATCTTCAACAGTTTCTCCTTTTGAAGCAGAACTTGTTTGTGCAGAAGAAAATCCTAATACATTTCCTCCTAAATCTAACATAGCAGCTTCAAAGCTTAATCTTGTTCTTGTACTTGGTTCATAAAATAAAGTTGCTAATTTTTTTCCTTCGCATTTTTTTGCATATTTTTCTTTGTTAGCCATAATGTCTTTCGCTACATTTATAAGTTCGTCAATCTCTTCTACTGATAAATCTTTGATATCAATTAAATGTTTCATGGTTTCCTCCTTTAATTTAATCTCTTAATACTATACAGAAAAATCCCTTAAAAGTCAATGAAAAAGCATGAAAAATGTTAAAATATTGCATTTTTTAGTACTTTACCAATTGACTTATTCTCCTTTTTATATTATGATAGTTCTAATAAATTTAAGGAGGAATTTTTTATGTCTGATATTATGTCATATTTATTTGAAACAAAAGCTGTAAGATTTTGTGAAGAAAACAAACCTTTTTGGTATACATCTGGTAAAATAGGTCCATATTTTATCAATACCCATTTTGTTTATGGAAGTGAAAAAGATGCAAGTGAACTATTAGCTTTTATTGATGAATGTTTAAAAGATAAAGCAAGCTTACCAGAAAAAGTATTTCAAAAGGTATTAAAACAATATAAAGAAAATGAAATTTATCATAATGTTATTGATACAATGAAAGACTATATTACAAAAAATATAAATGTAGAAGAAATAGACTATATATCTGGTGGTGAAAGAAGAGATTGGTTCTTCTCAAATATGATTGCTTATCTTTTAGATAAACCTCATATTTCTATTTACAAAGATTTATCAAGTGTCGTAAGTGATAGCAAATTTGAAAAATCAGAAACTGTAACCAATCTTGAAGGCAAAAAAGTATTACATATTGCTGATTTAGTAACTGTTGCTTCTAGCTATATTAGAGCTTGGATACCTGCTATTAAAAATATTGGTGGACAAATGTGCTGGTCTTGTGTTGTTGTTGACCGTATGCAAGGTGGAAAAGAGAAAATTGAAGCACAAGGTGTAAAAGCTTTTTCTTTAGTTAATGTTGACAATACATTATTTGAAACAGCTTATAAAAATAAAATTATTAATGAAAATCAATTAGAGATGCTAGAAAAATTCTTCGAAAATCCTGATGAAACAATGAAGCAATTTTTAATCAATCATCCTGATTTCTTAGAAAATGCATTACATGCTGATGAAAAAACAGCTAAGAGAGCTAAACTTTTAGTTGATGGGAATTTATATGGGCTTAATTAATTAGCCCATTTTTATTATATTTATTTATGAAGTGATTTTTCACTTCATAACACGAATTACAAGAAAGAAGGATAACTATGAATACTGCTTTGCAAATGAAACGACCTGCTTTTATTATTTTTACAGATAAAGATGGAACGCTAAATTTAGAAGATAAAAAATTAAACCAAGTATTTACACTAATTTCTACCATGAATGGCATTGTCATTCCAATAACAGGAAGGACCGTTGGAGATATTTACAAAAGTTTACAAGAAAACAACCTACGAATTCCTGAAATATTAATTGGTGATAATGGAGCAAATATCTATTCCACAAAACAGAAACAATTTTTAATGAGAAAAAGTTTAGATCCTCAAAAAGTAAGTCAAGTTATCACTAATTTTGTTGAAGCAGGTGGAAATCCTCAAATGGTTCGATTAACAGATGGTGAATTCATTTATGCAGTTAATCATCCAGATGTTCAAGACTATTATAGAAAAAATTCTACTGTAAAATATGGTGAAGATGTCAGTAATTTATTAAAAATGATGCCAGAAATAACCAAAATCACATTAGCAGGTAGTAAAGCACAAATGGAAGATATGTCAAATTATGTTGAAGATTTAAACTTCTGGAGTGATATGGGTTCTACTAAGTTTCCAAATGCTAGTTATGAACATTATCGATTAGATGTCGCTGATAAAAACATTAATAAAGGTAATGCTGTAAAATTAATGGTTTCTATTTTGCAACCTACTTTTGGATATATGTGTATTGGTAATGGAGAAAACGATATTCCCATGTTTAAGCAAGCTATTGATGACAATATGATGATTGGAATTATGGAAGATTCCCCACAAGCTGTAAAAGATGAAATGAAAGCTTATGTAGCTTCTAAAAAGAAACGGCAGAATTATCATTATTCCTAAAAATAAAGATAGAGCTAATAAATATATGTATCATTTTGCCAAACTTTTTCAACAAAATATGAGAACTGCTCATTTCTATTCAGGTAACAATCATGGAAATCAATTTAGACAATCGATTAAATTTAATCCACCTCCATTAGATTTAAACTCTATAAATAATCATTCTGGAAATTCTAAAAAAAGAACTCCAAGAATAAAATAAAGTCTTACTATATTAGACAATAAAACTTGCATACATTTTGCATGCAAGTTTTTTCTTATTCAAAAAAATAATTGCAATAAATATTGCAACTATTCTTCTACTTTTTCAAACATATCTTTTCCAACTCCACATAAAGGACAAACCCAATCCTCTGGTAAATCTTCAAATTTTACTCCTTCTGCTTCATCATCGTAAATATATCCACATGCCATACATCTATATTTCATTATTATCACCTCCATATTTACACCAGCATTATACCAACTAAATAGCAATTCGTAAATACTTTTTTAAAATTTATTTACTTTTCTTTTGATTTTTCTT
>CALXLP010000076.1 GCA_944389225.1 uncultured Clostridia bacterium
CAGAAGTCAAGCCTAAGTGTGCCGAAAATACTTGTGGGTTACCCTGCTGGGAAGATAGGTTGTTGCTAGATTTTTTTATTTAATATATGTAAAAGTTAGAAATTAGTATATTTATATAGTATATTAATTTCTGATTTTTTGCTTTTTATGGGAAAATATGGTATAATAATAAAGATAGTGTTAAAAAACAGAAAGTAATCAATAAAATTTGATATATAAAAGTTGAAAGGAATGATATTATGAAAGACAAAAGAAATGCATATGAGATAATAGGAACCAATAGAGATTATATTATTCGAATACATGAAGAAATAGATAAAGATAAATTTATACTAGAGAAGAAAAATGATACTATGCGAAGATTAAAAAATGAATATAATCTTTTAACAGAACAGTTCAATCAAACAAAAGATGAGAAAGCAAAACTTGACTTGCAAAAAAGAATGACAAAATTAAAAGATAAAGATATACCATTAATCGAGAGGGCGTATCTAGAAATATGTAATCAGGAAAGTAGACAAGTGTATGATGATCAATTGAATTTAACTATTAGAATAGAAGATACTAAAACAAGAGTGGATAGAAAAATCACAGAAAATGCATATGAAATTTTATGGATGTCAAAAACAATTTGTGATGATAAAAGTAGCAATTCTAGAATCATTGATAGAAATTTATTTAGAATGAGGAATGCTTTAATAAAGCAGAGTAAAGATGAAATTAAAGAATTGCAAAAAGAACTAGATTCTTTAGAAGGTAGAAAAGATCCAGAAAGTTATCGTAAAAAATCAGGAATTGATGGTCAAATTGCTATGCTAGAACAAGAAATAGAAAGAGTAGATAACGCATATGATAAAGTTGCTACAAGAGAGGCAAGAGAAAATTATGATCTTGAGCTTAGTCAGATAGAAGAACAAGCAAATGAGAGAATTAGACAAAGTGACTTACGAAAAAATTATAAAATTTCACAATATTATAATCCAAACTCTATTCAACAAGTAGGATACAAATCATTAGAGATTAGTGAAAAAGAAAGAATAAAACAAGAAAAAGAGAAAAAAAGAAATTTATCAGTAGTACTTGTGAGAGAAGATGGAACAGCAGTAATGGTTGAAAGAATTGGTATGTTAGGTTATAAAACTTCTAATAAAGTAACAGGAATGCTTGATGCATATAGAATCACAAGAACAGTTAATGGAGAGAAAAAATGGGATGTTAGATATACAAACTTGAATATGGGAGATTTATCTCGAAATCCTAAAACAGGAGAACTTCAAAATAAAGACTATCATGATTTTATTGCAAATGTATTTTTATCAGAAGATAGTATTGAGGGTACTAAATATAATGAAGGATATTTGGGAGAAGCTTTAAAAAATAAAGATGGCGATTATTTTCATGACTTAAAGAATGTAGAAGAGTTATCTGCTGTAATGAAATTTTATGAAATTGAGAAGAAAAACGAGAAAAAAGAAAAAGAAAGCAAAAAAGGAGAAGAGCATGAGCAATAAAGTGACATGGAAACCAGGAACCTTTCTATATCCTTTACCAGTTGTTATGGTAAGTTGTGGGACAATGGAAAAATCAAATATTATTACTGTTGCTTGGACAGGTATTTTAAATACCAATCCAGCAACAGTATATATTGCTGTAAGACCTACTAGATATTCTTATCACTTAATAAAAGAACAAGGTGAATTTGTTATTAATTTAACAAATAAAAATCTAGCAAGAGCCACTGACTGGTGTGGCGTAAAAACAGGTAGCCAAGTGGATAAATTTAAAGAAATGAAATTAACTAAGGAAAAAGCAAATTTTGTAAAATGTCCAATGATAAAAGAAAGTCCTGTTTCTGTAGAATGTAAAGTAAGAGAAATACAAGAAATGGGAAGTCACCATGTATTTGTGGCAGATGTTTTAGCAATTAATGCAGATAAACAATACATAGATGAAAAAGGTGCTTTTGATATTTCTAAATGTGACTTAATTGCTTATGCAAATGGACATTATTATGCATTAGGAAAAAAGCTTGGAAAATTTGGTTTTTCTGTTCAAAAAAAGAAGAAAAATAGAAGAAAAAAGAAATAAATGGGAAAGAAGAAAGAAAAAAATTTCTTCTTTTTTTAATGAATCTTGAATTAAAAAAATAATCAAAAAATTTTTTGAAAAATTCTCCAAAAAAGTGGAAAAATTCATTGACATATCAAGGAAAAGGTGGTAAAATATTTAAGCGTATGTATATTACGGACATACGTTCACATCGTTTAAAAAAAGTAATGTAAAATTCGGAGGTGTATTTAAATGGCAGCAAAAGGTCCAAGAGAAAATATAACATTAGAGTGTACAGAATGTAAAAGAAGAAATTATACAACAACAAAAAATAAGAGAAACAATACAGATAGATTAGAACTAGTTAAATATTGTAAATTCTGTAAAAAACGTACAACACATAAAGAGACTAAATAGTTGACAAGCTATTTTAAGGAGGATATAAAATGGCTAAAAAAGATAAAAAAGTTACGAATAAAGAGAATAATAACAAGGATAACAAAAATAAGAAAAGTTTTTTTAAGGGGTTAAAAGCAGAATTAAAAAAAGTAATTTGGCCAACACCAAAACAATTACTTAATAATACAGTAGCTGTTATTACTATTGTATTAATTACAGCAATTATCGTATTTGTTTTAGATTTTGCTTTTGAATCATTAAATAAATATGGAATAGATAAAATAAAATCATCTATTCAAACAATGCAGTCTACAGATAGTGAAGATAGTAGTAATACAACTGAAAATACAGCAAATGAAGCAACAGATGGAGAGAACACAGAAACTACTGAAAATGCAACTGATACCAATACGGCAGATGAAACAGTAGATGAAAATCAAGCTACTACTGAAAATAGTGTAGAATAAATTTATTAAGGAGGCTTATATATATGTCTCAAAAGGATTATGATATGAAGCCTAGATGGTATGTTGTACATACATATTCAGGCTATGAAAATAAAGTAAAAAAAGATTTAGAAAAGACAATAAAAAATAGAGAACTTGAAGATTATTTCTTTGATATCATAGTACCAATGGAAGAACAAATTGAAATAAAAGATGGAAAAAGAAAAGTAAATCTAAAAAAAGTTTTTCCAGGATATGTGCTAATCAAAATGATTGTAACAGAACAATCTTGGTATATCGTTAGAAATACAAGAGGAGTTACAGGATTTGTAGGTTCAGGAACAGATCCAATTCCACTAACAGAAGAAGAAATTCGTAATATGGGATTTGAAGATGTTTCTATCAATGTTGACTATGATGTTGATGAGCAAGTACAAGTTATGAATGGTCCTTTCGAAGGATTTACAGGAACAGTAAAAGAAATTAATAAAGAGAAACATAAGGTAAAAGTTTTAGTTTCAATGTTTGGAAGAGAAACACCAGTGGAACTAGAATTCTCACAAGTTCAAAAAATAAAATAATGGTTATGGAAATTTAAGAAGGAGGTGCCATTACAATGGCAGAAAAAGAAGTTACAAATATTATTAAATTACAAATAGAGGCAGGAAAAGCAACACCAGCTCCACCAGTAGGCCCAGCTTTAGGTTCAAGTGGTGTTAATATTATGCAATTTGTTAAAGAATTTAATGATAGAACAGCAAATCAACCTGGAATGATCATACCAGTTGTTATTACTGTATATAAAGATAAATCATTTGATTTTATAACAAAAGTACCACCAGTTGCAGTTTTAATCAAAAAAGCAATTAAAATTCAAAAAGGTTCAGGAAAACCAAATAAAGAAAAAGTTGCTAAAATAACAAAAGCACAAGTAAAAGAAATTGCTGAACAAAAAATGCCAGACTTAAATGCTGCATCATTAGAAACAGCTATGAGTATGGTAGAAGGTACTGCTAGATCTATGGGTGTAGTAGTTACAGAATAAAAAAATGAATTAAAACAAATGAAAAGCAGCAATCTTCACATTTTTGTCAATTGTTCCAAACCTTGATGTACAAACGTACACCTTCGGCTTGAACCAATTAAACAAAAATGCAAATCTTACTACTTTTGATTTGTTTTAAAGGATAAAGGTTTAAAATATAATAATAAAATAAATTAATTGGGAGAGCATAGCTCGCTAATACCAAAGGAGGTTAAAAAAATGAAAATGTCAAAAAGATATGCAGAAAGTGTAAAATTAGTTGACAAAACAAAAGAATATGATATCAAAGAAGCATTAGATATCATTGAAAAAATGCCAAAAGCAAAATTTGATGAAACAGTTGAATTACATGTTAAGTTAGGTGTTGATTCAAAACATGCTGACCAACAAGTAAGAGGTACAGTTGTACTTCCAAATGGTACAGGTAAAACACAAAAAGTATTAGTATTTGCAAAAGGACCAAAAGCAGAAGAAGCTCAAAAAGCAGGAGCTGATTATGTTGGAGCAGAAGAATTAATACCAAAAATCCAAAATGAAAACTGGTTTGATTATGATGTAGTTGTTGCAACTCCAGATATGATGGGTGTTGTAGGAAGATTAGGAAAAGTATTAGGACCAAAAGGATTAATGCCAAACCCTAAATCAGGAACAGTTACAATGGATGTAACAAAAGCAATTAATGAAATTAAATCAGGAAAAGTAGAATATAGATTAGATAAAAC
>CALXLP010000077.1 GCA_944389225.1 uncultured Clostridia bacterium
AAAAGAATTATCAATTTTTCGCTAAAAACCTTGTAAAAAGTTAAAAAATATAGTATTATATTAGGGTAGAATATGAAAGGAGAAAACCGATGGAAAAAAGTTTTAGTGAAAGTTATAAAGAAGCAGGCGTAGATGTAACAGCAGGATATAAAGCAGTAGAGCTAATGAAGAAAAGTGTGCAAGAAACATATACAAAAGGAGTTATGTCAGACCTTGGAGGATTTGGGGGTCTTTTTAAGTTAGATATAAGTGAAATGAAGGAGCCTATTTTAGTGTCAGGAACAGATGGTGTGGGAACGAAACTAAAATTGGCTTTTTTGCTTGATAAACATGATACCATAGGACAAGATTGTGTAGCTATGTGTGTAAATGATATTGTTTGCTGTGGTGCAAAACCATTATTCTTTTTAGACTACATATCATTATGGAAAAACATTCCTGAAATGGTAGCAAGTATTGTAAAAGGTGTAGCAGATGGATGTAAATTAGCAGGATGTGCATTAGTTGGTGGAGAAACAGCAGAAATGCCAGGACTATATTCTGATAATGAATATGATTTAGCAGGATTTAGTGTAGGTGTTGTGGATAAAGAAAAAATGATTAATCCTGACAATATCCAAGAAGGAGATGTTGTTATAGGTCTTACATCTTCAGGAGTTCATTCAAATGGATTTTCTTTAGTTAGAAAAATATTTAATGTCAATGAAGAAAATTTAAGAGAATATAGAGAAGAACTAGGAATGACGTTAGGAGAAGCATTGCTTACACCAACCAAAATCTATGTAAAACCAGTTTTAAAATTAATAGATGAAGTAACAGTAAAAGGAATTTCTCATATAACAGGTGGTGGTTTTTATGAGAATATGCCAAGAATGTTAAATGACAATGTTTCATTAGAAATCCAAAAAGATACATATCCAGTACCAGAAATCTTTAAATTAATACAAAAAGAAGGAAATATTCCAGAAAGAGATATGTATAATACCTTTAATATGGGAATTGGTATGGCAATCATTGTTCCAGAAAGTGATAAAGAAAAAGCATTAAAAGTATTAGAACAAGAAGGCGAAAAAGCTTATGTGATTGGTAAGGTGGTTAAAGGAAACAAAGAAATAAAGGTTATATAAAAATTCTTAATATATAAAAATATCATTACCAAAATAAAGGAGGAATTATTAAATGGTAAGAAGAATTTATGTTCAAAAAAAACCAGGATTTGATGTAGAAGCAAAAGGAATCCTAGAAGATTTAAAAGAAAACTTACAGGTAAAAGGACTAGAGCAAGTTGTTATCTTAAACAGATATGATGTATCTGGAGTAGATGAAGAAAGTTACAACAAAGCAAAAACAACCGTATTTTCAGAGCCACAAGTAGATGACTATTTTGATGAAACCTATACATTTGATCAAAATGACAAAGTATTTGCAGTAGAATATTTACCAGGACAATTTGACCAAAGAGCAAATTCATTAGAAGAATGTTTACAAATCATCAGTGGAGGAGAAAGACCAACTTGTAAATCTGCCAAAGTATATATCTTAAAAGGAAATCTTTCAGATGAAGAACTAAAAACTATTAAGAATTATTTAATCAATTCAGTAGATGCTAGAGAAGCAAGTTTAGAAAAACCAGAAACATTAGAAGATAAATTGGCAGAGCCAGAAGATGTCCAAGTTGTAGATGGATTTATTCATATGACAGATGATGATACAGAAAAATTCTATGAAAAATATGGTTTTGCTATGGATATTGCAGACTTAAAATTCTGTCAAGAATATTTTAGAGATACAGAAAAAAGAGATCCTACAATGACAGAGATGAAAATGATTGATACATACTGGTCAGACCATTGTAGACATACAACTTTTCTTACCAGATTAGAACAAATTGATATTGAATGGGATTTATTAAAAGATATATATGGAAAATATATAGAATCTAGAAAATTTGTATATCAAGATAGAAAAAAAGATATTTCTTTAATGGATGTTGCAACGATTGTTGCAAAAGAATTAAAGAAAAGAGGAGTCTTAAAAAATCTTGACGAATCAGAAGAAATTAATGCTTGTAGCATTAAAGCTAATATCATGGTAGATGGAAAAGAAGAAGAATATTTAATCATGTTCAAAAATGAGACACATAACCACCCAACAGAAATCGAACCATTTGGTGGAGCAGCTACTTGTTTAGGTGGAGCGATTCGTGACCCATTATCAGGACGTGTGTATGTATATCAAGCAATGCGTGTAACAGGTTGTGGAGACCCAAGACAAACCATTGAAGAAACATTACCACATAAATTACCACAAAGAAAATTAACAAATGAAGCTGCAAGAGGATACAGCTCTTATGGAAATCAAATTGGTTTAGCTACTGGACAAGTTGCTGAAATTTATCATCCAGGATATGTAGCAAAACGTATGGAAATTGGAGCATTAGTAGGTGCAGCACCATCTAAAAATGTTATCAGATTAAGACCAGAACCAGGAGATAAAGTTATTCTACTTGGTGGAAGAACTGGTAGAGATGGTTGTGGAGGCGCAACAGGTTCATCTAAAGCACATAATAGTGAATCTCTAACAAGCTGTGGTGCAGAGGTACAAAAAGGAAATGCACCAGAAGAAAGAAAAATCCAAAGATTATTTAGAGATCCAGAAGTAACAAAATTAATTAAACGTTGTAATGACTTTGGGGCTGGTGGTGTATCAGTTGCTATTGGAGAATTAGCAGATGGATTAGAAATAAACTTGGATAAAGTACCTAAAAAATATGAAGGATTAGATGGTACAGAACTTGCTATTTCAGAATCACAAGAAAGAATGGCAGTGGTTGTTGCAGATAAAGATGTAGAAAACTTTATCAATTTAGCAGAAAAAGAAAATATTGAAGCAACTGTTGTTGCAAAAGTTGTAGAAGAACCAAGAGTAAAAATGTATTGGAGAAATAAAGTCATTGTTGACCTTTCAAGAGAATTCTTAAATACAAATGGTGATGTAAAAAATGCCAATGCAAAAATCACAAAACCAGTAGATGCAGAAAACTATTTTGCAAGTAAGGAAGTAAGTGACATCGAGAAAACATGGAAAGAAACCATTACAGATTTAAATTGTTGTTCACAAAGAGGATTAGTAGAAAGATTTGATAGTACAATCGGAGCAAATACAGTTATTATGCCATTTGGTGGAAAATATCAATTAACACCAGCAGAAGGAATGGTAGCAAGAATCCCAACATTAGAAGGATATACAGATGCAGGAACAATCATGACATATGGATATAACCCATATATTGCAAGTTGGAGTCCATTCCATGGAGCAGTATATGCAATCGTAGAATCAGTTGCAAAATATGTAGCACTTGGTGGAGATTATAAAAAAGCATATTTAACATTACAAGAGTACTTTGAAAAATTAAGAAACGAACCAGAAAGATGGGGAAAACCATTAGCTGCATTACTTGGAGCATATTATGTACAAGAACAATTACAAATAGCAGCAATTGGTGGAAAAGATAGTATGTCAGGTTCATATAATGAGCTAGATGTACCACCAACATTAGTATCTTTCTGTATTGGTGATGTAGACACAACAAAAGTAGTTTCAAATGAGTTCAAAAAAGCAAATTCAAAAGTATATGTATTAAAAACAAAAATGGGAAAAGAAAATATCATTGATTTTGATGATTTAAAAGAAAACTTTGAATTGGTACATAAATTGATTAATGATGGAAAAGTATTATCATCAAGCACAATCAAAAATGGTGGAATTGCAGATGTTATTACAAAGAGTTGTATCGGAAATAAGATTGGATTTAAGTTTAGTAATACAGATGATTTATTTACACCACTATATGGTTCATTTGTTTTAGAAGTAGCAGAAGATATAGATAATGCAAAATTAGAATTATTAGGAACAACAACAAGTGAGAAAACAATTGTTGTAAATGAAAATGTTGTATTAGATTTAGAGGAATTAATCAGACTTTGGGAAGAACCATTAGAAAAAGTATTCCCAACAAGAGTAGAACAAAAAGGTGAAGCAAGAAATATCTTAAGTCAAAAAACACCTACAATTACAAGAAAATTACCAATTACAAGACCTCATGTATTCATACCAGTATTCCCAGGAACAAACTGTGAATATGATTCAGCAAAAGCATTTGAAGATGCAGGTGCAAGAGTGAGTACAGTGGTATTTAAGAACTTAAAACCACAAGATATCCAAGATTCTATTGAGTTATTTGCAAAAGAAATCGAAAAAGCACAAATCATCATGTTCCCAGGAGGATTTAGTGCCGGAGATGAACCAGATGGTTCAGGAAAATTCATTAGTAGTATCTTTAGAAATCCAAAACTAAAAGATTTAATCCATAAACATCTATATGAAAAAGATGGATTAATGTTAGGAATTTGTAATGGATTCCAAGCATTAGTAAAATTAGGATTATTACCATATGGAGAAATTAAAGAAATGGATGACACAATGCCAACTTTAACATTCAACACCATTTCAAGACACCAATCAAAAATGGTTCGTACAAAAGTGGTATCAAAAATGTCACCATGGTTTAGTGAAGTAGAACTAGGAGAAGAATTTACAGTTCCAATTTCACATGGAGA
>CALXLP010000078.1 GCA_944389225.1 uncultured Clostridia bacterium
AAAGTATCTATAATATTTTTTGGTTGAGACATTTTCTCAAATGATTTATTAAGACATTATCACAAATGAATCAGAAATAATACGAAAAAACAAAGAGAATACTTGAAAAGTATTCTCTTTTGTTATACAATGATACTGTCCGTAGTGGCGTGTAATAATGTTGTATTCACAAAAGAATTTTATGAACATTATTATATATAAAAAGGAGGAATTTTTTATGAGAAGAAAAGTAATCGCAGGAAACTGGAAAATGAATATGCTTCCAGATGAGACAATTAGATATATTGAGGAATTATCAAAATTAGTAGGTGAAACACAAAACGAGGTTATTTTATGTGTTCCATTTACTGATTTATTTTATGCCTTATTAACTGCACAAAATACCAATATCAAAATTGGTGCACAAAATATGCATTTTGAAGAAAAGGGTGCTTACACAGGAGAAGTATCAGCAAAAATGTTAAAATCAATAAATGTAGAATATGTCATTATTGGACACTCAGAAAGAAGACAATATTTTAATGAAACAGATGAAAGTGTTAATAAAAAAATAAAAGCAGCATTTGCAAATGGATTAAAACCAATTGTATGTGTAGGAGAAACATTAGAACAAAGAGAAGCTGGAAAAACAGCAGAAGTTATTACAAAACAAACAGAATTAGCATTAGAAGGATTAACAAATGAACAAGTAGAAAATACAATTATAGCTTATGAACCAATTTGGGCAATTGGAACAGGAAAAACAGCAACAAGTGAAGATGCTAATAACTCAATCAAAGATATCCGTAAGAAAATTGCCGAAATTTATGGACAAAATGTAGCAGATAGCGTTATAATACAATATGGTGGAAGTGTAAAATCTAAAAATGCAAAAGAACTATTCACAATGTCTGATATAGATGGAGGATTAGTTGGTGGAGCAAGTTTAGATCCAGAAGAATTTTCAAAGATTGTTAACTTTGATAAGGAAAGCGTGCGTTAACAAAATCAAAGATTTTGACGCACAAATGTGAAGACTGCTTCGCAGTACTTCACGAATATAAGAAGCTTAACCTTGTTATATACGAAAAAATCTTATATAGGGTCAAGATAAAAGTAGATTTTTTCTATATAATAAATAAAACACTTTAAATCATAGAGAGAAGGATGGTAGATTATGAAAGATAAATTAACAATGCTAATGATATTAGATGGGTTTGGAGATAATCCAAATAAAGATGGAAATGCTATTAAATTAGCTAAAACACCAAATATTGATAGACTAATGAAAAAATATCCAACTACAGATATTTATACAAGTGGACTACATGTTGGATTACCAGAAGGACAAATGGGAAATTCAGAAGTAGGACATACAAATATTGGAGCAGGAAGAATAGTATATCAAGAATTAACAAGAATTACAAAATCAATAGAAGATGGAGATTTTTTCTCAAATCCAGAATTTATTGCAGCAATTGAAAATTGTAAGAAAAACAATTCTAAATTACATATTTTAGGATTGGTATCAGATGGAGGTGTACATAGTCATAATCGTCATCTATATGGATTGTTGGAAATGGCTAAAAGAAGAGATTTTGAAAATGTATATGTACATTGTTTCTTAGATGGAAGAGATACACCACCAGCATCTGCAGAAAGCTACATTGTAAAACTAGAAGAAAAAATGAAAGAGAAAAATGTAGGAAAAATTGCAAGCCTATCAGGTAGATTCTATGCAATGGATAGAGATAAAAGATGGGAAAGAGTTCAAAAATGTTATAATGCGCTTGTTAATGGTGAAGGTATCAAAGCAGGAAGTGCCGTAAAAGCAATTGAAGATTCTTATCAAAAAGAAGTATTTGATGAATTTGTTGAACCAACTGTTATTTGTAATGGAGAAGAACCAATTGCAAAAATTGAGAAAAATGATTCTGTAATTTTCTTCAATTTTAGACCAGATAGAGCAAGAGAAATTACCAGAGCATTGGTAGATCCAGAATTTGACGGGTTTGAAACAAAGAAAGATTTAAATCTATATTATGTATGTTTTACAAGTTATGATGAAACCATGCCAAATGTACATATTGCATTTAAGAAAGAACCATTACACAATACATTTGGAGAATATATTAGTAAATTAGGATATACACAATTAAGAATTGCAGAAACAGAAAAATATGCACATGTTACATTCTTCTTTAATGGTGGAGAAGAAAAACAATATCCAGGAGAAGATAGAATATTAGTACCATCTCCAAAAGTAGAAACATATGACATGAAACCTGAAATGAGTGCATATGAAGTAACAGATAAAGTGTTAGAAGCTATTCAAAGTGATAAATATGATAGTATTATATTAAACTATGCGAATACAGATATGGTAGGACATACAGGAAGCTTAGAAGCAGCTATCAAAGCAGTTGAAGCTGTAGATGAATGTGTTGGAAAAGTAGTAAGTTTAGTAGAAGAAAAACAAGGTAATTTAATTATTACAGCAGACCATGGAAATGCAGAACAAATGATAGATTACAAGACAGGAGAACCACATACAGCACATACTACAAATCCTGTACCAATTATATTAGTAACACCAGATACAACATTAAAATTAAAATCAGGTGGAAAATTAGCAGATTTAGCACCAACTATGCTTGATCTAATGCATCTAGACAAACCAGAGGAAATGACAGGAGAAAGTTTATTAGATAAGGAATAAAAGGATATGTTAAATCACACGAAACAGATAAAGGAAATGTATGAAGAAATACAAAGAAAATTACTATATATGATACCAGAAAAATGGGAATCGATATATTTATACAGTTCTGTTATAGAAGATGGTAAAAAAGAACCAACAGGAGAATTATTTTTCTATTATATTCCGAAAGGAATATTTAGAAAAAATCCTGTTAATGTCTATGAAGTTCCAAGTAAATTTAATATTGATGAAAAACAATATTTAGACCTAGCTCAAAAATTATATGATGATATAAAACAATTAAGAGAGGAATTTAAAAGAACAACTCCAGGAGAAATGTGGAGCAATCTTACCATTTCGATAACCAATATGAAGTTTCGAGCAGAATATAGTTATGAAGATTTGGTAAATAATGCTTTTAATAGTTATGAACGTCATGTGATTTGGAGATATAAATACTTAGGAATTGGACCAGAACAAGTTTCTAAAAAAGATAAAGACATTTTATATCGATATTTTAATGGTGCAAGAAACTTATCAGAGGTAGAAGAATATAATGCTGGTATCTATATAGAGCAAGATACAAAAAATATTATTGAATATAATACACAAGAAGATGAAATTGAAAATGATGGTTATATCAGAGAAGATGAAGCCCCAGACATTGGAATAGGAAAGAAATATAATCAAATTCAAAGTCATAAAATAGAAAATAATTGGGATGCAAATCTTCGAAAAAAAGAAGATACCATGTGGAGTCATGGTCATGGTTCTATGGAACAATATATTATAAAAAATAGTAAGAATAGTAGAAATTATAAAAATAAACAAAATCATGAAAAAATAAATAAGCCACAAGATGGAAATAGAGTTACATTAAATTATGAAAAACCAGAAACAGTAGGTAAGACACAAAATGATATTACACGAGAAAAAATGAAAAAAATACAGGAAAAATTTAGCAAAGGAAAAAACAATAAAACAAAAACAACCAATGAGAATAAGAATAAACCAATTAGAAATCAAATATTATTTTCAGAAGATGAAATAGATGAAGAGTAGAAAAGTTTTTAAATTTAGGTAAGTTTACCTAAAAACATATATACAAATAAAGTATTGAAAGGAGCAATGAAAATGATTTATTCAAAAGAATTAGAAGAAATGTGTGTTGTAAAAAAAGGAGTAGACCATGGACCAGCACCAATCCCAGAAGAAGGAAAATGGGTTAAAGCTAAAGAAATAAAAGATATATCAGGTTTAACACATGGTATTGGATGGTGTGCACCACAACAAGGAGCATGTAAATTAACTTTAAATGTAAAAGATGGTATCATTCAAGAAGCATTAATTGAAACAATTGGATGTTCAGGAATGACACACTCAGCAGCTATGGCTGGAGAAATTTTAACAGGAAAAACAATATTAGAAGCATTAAATACAGATTTAGTTTGTGATGCTATCAATACTGCTATGAGAGAATTATTCTTACAAATTGTATATGGAAGAACACAAACAGCTTTCTCAGAAGGAGGACTTCCAGTAGGAGCAGGACTTGAAGATTTAGGAAAAGGTCATACATCACAAGTTGGAACAATTTATTCAAGTACATTAAAAGGACCAAGATATTTACAATTAACAGAAGGATACATTGTAGAATTAGGATTAGATAAAGATGATCAAATCATTGGATACAAATATGTTCATATGGGAAAAATGATGGATAACATCAAAAAAGGAATGGATCCAATGGAGGCTATTGAAAAAGCTTCTGGTACATATGGAAGATTTGATGAAGCTGTTAAGAAAATTGACCCAAGAAAAGAGTAAAATAAATAGTTTATGAATATATAAGAAATAAGGAGGAAATAAAATGGCAGTAACATTTGAAAGTTATGAAAGAAGAATCGATCAAATAAAACCAGTAAT
>CALXLP010000079.1 GCA_944389225.1 uncultured Clostridia bacterium
TTATGTTAATTTCATTCTATTTTCCTTATGTCCGTATGTTTGATGGATTTTATAATGTTCAGTTATATTTTTTCTTACATTTTCATATCCTTATTTAGAGGGTATTGTTTTATGAAATTATTTTCAATTTATCACAAAATTATTTTATTATTTTTTATATTTATTTTTCTATCTTCTTATGTTTTTGCAGATGACTTATCATCTTCTGAAGATACTTTTGATATTTCAGAAATTTTAGGTGACATAGAAAGTATTGAGACTAGTAGTGATATAACACAACTGCCAACGATTAATTCTAGAGCTTATGTTGTTATTGATAGAAATTCTAATACCATTCTTATTGCAAAAAATGAAAATCAAAAGAAAAAAATGGCTTCTACTACTAAAATTATGACTGCACTTGTTGTTATCGAACATTGTGACTTATCTGATACTGTTGAAATTTCTAAAAAAGCTGCTAATACTGGTGGTTCCAGATTAGGTCTAAAAACTGGTGATAAAATAACCGTTTATGATTTACTTTATGGTCTAATGATGCGTTCTGGTAATGATGCTGCTGTCGCTTTAGCAGAATATGTAGCAGGTTCAATTACTGATTTTGCAAATTTAATGAATGAAAAAGCTAAAACTCTAGGTCTTTCGAATACGCATTTTGTTACACCACATGGACTAGATGAAGATGAACATTATACAACCGCCTACGAATTAGCTATTCTTTCTAATTATGCTATGAATAATGAAATTTTTGCCAAAATTGTAGGAACAAAAAACTATACGATTACAATCAACGGATATCCAAAAGCACTTACTAATACAAATGAATTACTGGGTGTATTAGATGGTGTATATGGAATTAAAACTGGATTTACAAATGGAGCTAATCGATGTTTAGTTACTTGTTGTAAAAGAGGTAATATGGATATTATTTGTGTCGTACTCGGTGCTGATACCAAAAAATATCGAACAACAGATAGTATAAAATTGATTGAATATGCTTTTCAAAATTTTACATATGTAGATGTTAAAAAAATTCTTTTAGCTAATTTTGAGATTTGGAAAAAAGAAAACCTTTCAAATATTAACATTATGAAAGGGGTTTCAAATTATTTAGATATAACATTTGAAAATCCACCATATGATTCTATTCCTGTAAGAAGTGATTTAGTAGATTTTTTTCATGTATATATAGAATATGAATCCAATTTAAATGCCCCTATTATAAAAGGAACCACTATTGGTACAATCACATTAAAGTTGGAAGAAAAAACAATATATTCTAGTAATATATTTGTGAATACAGATATTGCACATAAAAACATATTTGACTATCTATATAGTTTCTGTCAAAATTTCTCCAATATCTTTAATCGTATTCTTCAAATATGAGAATTAAGTAGTATATATAATTTTCATACAATATATTTAAATTAATATATTATATAAAAATAAAAAATAGAGAAAACTGACTTTCTCTATTTTTTATTTAACGTTTTCTTTTATGTATTCAACAACATCTCCTACAGTTACAACTTTTTCTGCGTCACTATCAGGAATTTCGATATCAAATTCTTCTTCTAGTGCCATTACTAATTCAACGATATCTAATGAATCAGCTCCTAAGTCATCTATAAAAGATGCTTCCATTGTAACTGCATTTTCAGCTACACCTAATTGTTCTACAATTATTCCTTTTACTTTCTCTAAAACTTCTTCTGAACTCATTTCCTCGAGTTCACCTCCTCTCAAGTTTGCAAACGATCTATCCTTTTGATATTTTGCTTCTATAGTTTCATTTATATTATATGTTTGTATATTTGTCAAGTAAATTTAATAAATATTTTTGATTTTATACATACAAGTCAATTTTTTCTAAGTTTTACGCACTATTTTTCTTGTTTGCTTGTTTCTTTTTGAAATTCTTCTATCATTTTATCAACAGCTTTATTTTCTACAAATTTTTCTGCTTGAATAATTGTATATTCAAATAATAATTCATCACTACTTCCATGTGCTTTTACTACTGGTTTTTTTACTCCTAAAAATAATGCTCCACCATAAGATTTATAATCCATTGTTTTACTGAAACGCTTTATGGCTGGTAATGCAGGAACTGCTAAAATTTTTGTTAATAAATTTCTTGTTAAACTTTCTGTTAGCGTTCTTTTTACAAATTTTCCTAAACCTTCTGTTGTTTTTAAGAATACATTTCCTGTAAACCCATCTGTAACAATGGCATCTATCTTTCCAGAAAAAGCATCTCTTCCTTCTACATTTCCTACAAAATTGATGTTTAATTCTTTTGATTTTTCTTTTAGTAAGTTATAACTTTCTCTTACCAATTCATTTCCTTTTGTTTCTTCTGTTCCAATATTTAATAAGCCTATTGCTGGATTTTTTATTCCATATGTATTTCTTAAATAAATACTAGACATTTGTGCAAATTGTAATAAATTAATTGGTTTACAATTTGTATTAGAACCTGCATCAATTAATAATAACTGACTTTTATATGCTGGTAATATTCCTGCTAACGCTGGTCTATCAATTCCTTTGATTCTTCCTACTAGTAAGGTAGCTCCTGTTAATAATGCTCCTGAATTTCCAGCTGATATAAATACATCACCTTCATCTTCTTTTAGCATTTTAAATCCTACTACCATAGATGAATCTTTTTTGTGTTTAATTGCGACTGTTGGTGTATCACACATTTCTATTGTTTCAGTTGCATTTTTTATTTTTAATCTATCAGATATTTCTTCAATCTCTTTTCCATAGAATTCTTTTACTTTACTTCTAATAACATCTTCTTTTCCTACTAATATGACTTCTGCTTTTACTTTATTGATAGCATTTACTGCTCCTTTTATATTGGCATCAGGTGCATTATCTCCACCCATGGCATCTAATATAATTTTCACTTTTAATTCCTCCAAATCGTACTTATTTCATTATATCATTAACAGTAATATTTTATTATTGTTTTTAGAAAAAAGCAAGTATTTTTGCTAAATAATATGTAATACTTAACAATATGGGCGCCACCTACAGGCAGCGCCACTTTACGTCAGATTACATTAGTCTGTATTTATAATGTAATCTACTAGTCTTGAGATAATAACTCTATTTTCCAGTTTATGAATGTCATCGACAAAAATATAAGCTAATGCTATTTCCTTCAACTTTCTTTCATATGTAATAATTGATGCCGGCTTTACTTTTAATCTATCTGCCACCACCGCACGCAGTTCTACATTATCATTACATAAATTCCGATAGGAAAAGTATACACATAATATTTCCAGATACTTTTCCATAAAGTTCTTTGTATGAAATTTTGTTTTACAGTCTGGATTCTCCTTAGCCTTTTTTAGAAAAGTCTCAGCCTTTTCTCTAAATACTTCTTCTTCTGTCGTTCTTGCTATATAGCTCTCTGTTGCTTCTTCTCTGAGTTTTTCTTTTTCTTCTCTCAGAATTGTAACTAATTCACTGAATAACATTCCTTCCTGGTTTGATTTTTCAATCAGTTTTCTAGCTAGTTCCCGTATCTCTTTACTCATAGATTTTTCCTCCTTTTGCTTTCATTCCTTTATTTTACCATATCATTTACATAATTTCAATCCTTTAAAAAGGTTTTAGATTCTCAAAAAGAAAAAAGATTACTAAAAAGTAACCTTTTTAGCAATCTTTCTATATTATTTTTATATTATTCAATGATATCAGCAACAACACCTGAACCAACTGTTCTACCACCTTCACGAATAGCGAATCTTAATCCTTTTTCGATAGCGATAGGTGTAATTAATTCGATTGTCATTGATACGTTATCACCTGGCATAACCATTTCTGTTCCAGCAGGTAATTCGATAACACCTGTAACGTCTGTTGTTCTGAAATAGAATTGTGGTCTATATCCATTGAAGAATGGTGTATGTCTTCCACCTTCTTCTTTTGTTAAAACGTATACTTCTGATGTGAATTTTGTATGTGGATGAATTGTTCCTGGTTTACAAAGAACTTGTCCTCTTTCGATATCTTTTCTATCAATTCCTCTTAATAATGCTCCGATATTATCTCCAGCTTCAGCTTGATCTAATAATTTTCTGAACATTTCAACACCTGTAACAACTGTTTTTCTTCTTTCTGTTGTAAGACCGATGATTTCAACTTCGTCTTGTAATTTAACTGTTCCTCTTTCTACTCTACCTGTAGCAACAGTTCCTCTACCAGTAATTGTGAATACGTCTTCAACTGGCATTAAGAATGGTTGGTCAACTGGTCTTTCTGGTGTTGGGATATAGCTATCAACAGCATCCATTAATTCTTTCATAGGTGCATATACAGGATCGTTAGGATCTGTAGATGTACTTTCTAGAACTTGTAATGAAGAACCTTTAATAATTGGAACTTCGTCTCCTGGGAAACCATATTCTGTTAATAGGTCTCTAACTTCCATTTCAACTAATTCTAATAATTCTGGATCATCAACCATATCGCATTTATTTAAGTAAACAACGATATATTTAAC
>CALXLP010000080.1 GCA_944389225.1 uncultured Clostridia bacterium
GTTTTAGCAATATGTTTCCTACTTCTTTAATACAAATTCATCTAGCAATTTATTTACTAAGTGGAAACTATTGGCATGTTTTGCATGACCTTTCCATGAGTTTATACAAGCTGTTATATATGGTAATTCTATTTTTCCTTTTTTATATAACTTTTCAAAATTTTTTAGCTTTCTTTTCATTTTCTTTTTACTTTGTTCTCTTAATAGCCTATGTGTTTTCCATATTCTAAAACCACAATAATTTATGCCTTGATTTTGTTTGAAATATGCTGTTTTTGAATTTAATTCTAATTTTAAGTTTTCACTCAAAAAATCTCTTATTTTTTCTAACATTTCTTTTGCTTTTTCTTTGCTTTCTAATATTAAAACAAAATCATCCATATATCTTGTATAGTAGCAAGTTTTTAGATTTTCCTTTATATACTTATCTAGTTTTGTCATGTATATATTTGCATAATATTGTGATGTATAATTTCCAATTGGTATTCCTACTTTTTCTTCATCATAAAATATAATTTTTTTACTAAATTCTAAAAAATATCTATCTTTTATTTTTCTTTTCAGTAGATTAAACAATATTTCTCTATCTATATTAAAAAAAATTTTTTTATATCACATTTTAATACCCATACTTCTTTATATGTTCTATCTGCTTTTTGTAAATATATTTGTGTTTCTTCCACTGCTTTATGTGTTCCCTTTCCTTCTATACAGGCATAACTGTCATTTATAAAATTAGACTTGAAATATGGTTTTAAAAAATTTTCTACATACCATGTTTGTACAACTCTATCTCTATAATTTAATGTCTTTATTTTTCTTTCTTTTGGTTCATATATTGTAAATTCAAAATATTCTGAAAAAGTATATGTATCATTTAACAATTCCTTTCCTATTTGTATTAAATTACTTTCTAATTTCATTTCAAATTCTATTACTTGTTTTTTGAATCTTTTGTTTTTCTTACATTTATTGTGTGCTTCTAATAGCTTGGCAAAACTGATATTTTCCTTAAATATATGATTTATTCTCTTAGGCATGATTTTATCCAGCCTCCTAGTATTTTTCCTATTTCTTCCAGTCTTTTTGACCATTCGTAGTAATTACTTGTATTTATATATTTATTTTTATATGAAAATCTGACAAAAAAACTTTGCGTAGCAATTTCAGCATCTAATCTGTTTAGTATATCCAACCTATTATATTTATTTGCTATTTTATTGGCATAAAGTATATATTTTAACGATTGATACATATTTCTTCTTATTTCGCTTACCAATGCATATTTTTCATATTTTGGATATTTAATTAATAACCTATATCCATATTCTATTAAATCTATATACTTTTGATAGATTAACAATTTACTTTCTGTTTGTTTTGGTTTATACATTATTTTCCTTTCCAGAATAGAAAAAAGAAAAAGTATATTCGTTCTTAATCATTGCTGAAATACTAGAATATACTTTTAAATTTATATTTTTACCAATATTTACTTTTGGAAGGAATATACCTTGTATGGCATGTATGCTCTATATTTATCCTTGAACAAATATATCTGATAATGTTATGCCATATTGCGAGACTTACACGGAAACTGTTGTTGCTGTTACTGTTCCCATTGTTGTTGTTGAAGTTGAATACTCCAGCGTTAGACCCATTGTTATAGTTATCTCCACGTTTGAAGAAAGGGTTGTTAGAATTCACAAAGTTGGCGTTATCGTTTGACAGGTATATCCCTATGCTTTTCGCTCTAAGCTTTCGCTCGAACGAAAAGAACTTATGATTTAATATCTTCTTGTTTTATTACGTGTAGGGTTGTATTTCATGTTACTCAGATAACAGATTTCACATTACTGTATCGCGAGACTTACACGGAAACTGCGGAAGCCGCTACTACTCCCATTGAAGTAGTAGAAGCCGAATACCCCAGCGTAAGACCCATAGGAATAGCTAGCCCCACGAGCGAAGAAAGGGGTGTAAGAATCCACAAAGTAGGCGTCATCGTCATTCCATCCACTTGTTTCTGTTGTTGCATCTCCTGTAATTCCAGAATCTCCATATACTGTTGAATATTTTCTGTCGCTTGTTTCATTTGCAAATGAACTTCCATTTGCTAGATATGAACTTTCACCATAATATGCAGCTACATATTCCCTTGCTCCTCCTGATAAATCATAGATTCCATATACATTTCCTGTACTACTTGCTAGTACTCCATTTGTTGTATCATTATATGCATATGTTGCATCACTTGAACTTGCATTTGCAGTTCCTCCTGATGTTCCTGTTATATAATTACTACTATTATTGATTGCTATTTCTGTTCCATTTCTTCCATATTGACTATGGGTTAGATATGCCACTGCTCCCCATTCACTATTTTTTAGCATATGTGAATTTAAATTAGGTGAATATGCTAGTGCATTTGTATACATGTTTCCTATTGTACAATATCTCCATGAACTCATATTTGGTTGTACTGCTATTGCTTTATCTGTGTTATTGGATAATAATATATTTCCTATATCGCTACTACTTGTTGTTATATAACTACTATCTGATTTATTTACTAAACTACTTTCATATTTTCCTATCCATATTCCTGGTAGTTCTGTACTCCATCCTCCTCCTAAATCTGCATTTGTTGTAAATGCTGGGTGGATGATATAATCTGTACTTGTATTTAAACTACTATCATCTGCATATTTACATGGTGTTCCATCTGTTGCTTCTGTTCCTGTTCCTTTTATAAATTTCACATCTATTACATGGTTAATAGTATCTATTTTATAGGCATATCTTGGTATCCATACAAAATAACTCTCTACTCCATCTATGGTTACTTTTGCATTTGCCCATTCACTTGTTCCTCCATCTTCAGTTGTTCCTGTTTGAGCTACATAACTATATGCTGCATTTGTTTCATCAGTCACCCATTCTCCATTTTCATATACGACTAATTCCATATCAGAACCTAGTTTTGGTGTATTTACTTTTTTATTTTCATCATAGCTTCCATCTGTTTTTCCTGCTGTTGAAGGTGGTGTTATTCCTCCTCCATTACTGTTGATACTTCCATCTGCATTAATTGTAATCGTATATCCATCTAGCACTACATCTTCTGGTAAACTTTCTATTCTATTACTATCTGATATTGAGCTACCATGATATGTTAATCCATCTATTTTTGCTAATTCATTATTTAAATTATCATAATTAATTTTTCCATCTTCACCTATACTTGCTGCTACGGCTAATTGTACTTGTTCTCTTGCATTTGCTTCTTCTGTCCTTTGGGCTGCTTCGCTTGCTCTTGTTAAGATTCCATTTTCTCCTGTTAATGTTGCAATGGTTACGCCTGCTAATATTAGCAAAACAATGATTGTAATTACTAATGCTATTAGAGTAATACCATTATTCTTTTGGATTATGTTTTTCATCTCAAATGTTTGTTTTTTCTTCATTTGCTTTTCTCCCTTCCTTGTTTATTTTCTTTTGCGATTAACTATTTTTTACTTCTAGCATATATTTATATTTTACTATAAGCTATTATGCTTTTCAAGTAAAATTTTAAATTTATTTTATCATTTATTTTTTATTTGTCAACTCTTTTGAGTTAATCTTTTCCTTCTTTATTTGCTATACTTTTTTTGGTGATTATTTTATGTATTTAAGTATGGCTGTAAGAAAAAGAATTTATGAACTTTGTGATAAAAAAAATATAACCATTAATAAACTTTGTACAATTTCTGGTATTACACAATCTACTCTTGCTAATATAAATTCTAGACAAAATGCAAATTTGAATATTTTAACAATCATGAGAATATGTAGAGGACTTAACATTACTTTACAAGATTTTTTTAATTCGTCTATTTTTAATATTGATAACTTAGAAGATGACTAAATCTTCTTTTTTCTATTCTCCATTTCTCAATTATTATTCAATTATTTTATTCTTAAAATTTGTTTTATACTTTCTAAAAAATTTTCAAATTTTTTTGCTAATTCTTCATAATCTTCCTTTCGGATTGTATACATATTTGTTTCTTTTACATATACATTATTTTCACATTCATTGCAATTTGTATTTCTTCTTGTTTCTGATATACTCTTTCCTTCTAATTCCAGTATGACATCATAACTTTTGTCTTTAAATTTATATCTTCCATCTTTAACTTCATCATAAACTATTATTCCCAAATTTTTCTCTTTTACTCTGTTTTTTATTTTTTCTAAATTTTCTTTAAAATGTGCTACTGGAACACCTACTTTACACACTCCTTTTGCAAAACATGTTCTTTTTAATCCTAATGTATATTCTAATATTATGGCATCTCGGCCAACACTATTGAAAAATGCTCCTGTTTTTATCATAATAATTTTATCTGGATTTAATTTTCGTAAATTTTCAATAAATTCATAAAATTTCATTTCTCACCTCTTTTCTTAAAAGCAAAAAAACGAGCACCCGATTTTTATTTCGAGCACCCGATTTTTATTTCGAGCAC
>CALXLP010000081.1 GCA_944389225.1 uncultured Clostridia bacterium
GTGAGCCAGGAGGGATTCGAACCCCCGACCCTTGGCTTAGAAGGCCAATGCTCTATCCAACTGAGCTACTGACCCATGGCTAAATAACAATAAATATAATAGCACAAATGTAGACTTGTGTCAATAATTTTAGAACAAAAAATCAAAAAATATGTTTAAATAGTTCAAATTTGTATACATATTTATTATTTTTTATACCTTGTGTATCAAAGCGACTAAAAAATATATTAAATATTAAAGATTAAACCAATGATACCAAAAATAACAAACAAACTATTAGAAATGATATCTATTATATTTTGATGAAATTTCATACTTAAAAGTTTTCCAAAAACAATGGCAAGTAGATTACTACAAACCATTCCTAAAATAGAGCCAATAATTAAAGAAATCTTATATTCTGGATATTGAATGCCAAGACCAATAGAAGAAAGAAATGTTTTATCTCCTAATTCTCCAACAAGTATGCAAAAAGCAATGATAAATATATAATTTATTTTCAAGTTACACAATTTAGAAATAATACCAGTCTTATGATTTTCTATATTATCTAAAGAGCTATTTTTCATAGAGATAAATCCCAATATTCCAAACAAAATGAAAGAAATATATGTAAATAGGTTTAAATAATAAGAAATATTTTCGTTATGGATAGAGCCTAATTGACTACCAAAAAGAATAGCTAATCCATGACTAAGAAATGTTCCTAGAGCAATACCTAATAGAATATGTTTCATTCTACTTTTTGTAGAAAAAGATAAAACCATAATTTGTGTTTTATCTCCTAATTCAGCAAAAAATATGATGGTGAAAGATAATAATAGGGGATACAAAGCATTCATAATTTAACCTCATTTCTTAACTAATTCATATGTGAACAAATCAAATTTTATGAAAAAATAATAGAAAATAAATCTTGTCGAATTTTGCAAATATAAGTATCCCTAGGCGTGTAATGTGAATTTTTTGTGAAATTCTTTACATCAACAAAGATAAATGATAATATGGTCATAATATAAATAAAATCAAAGGAGGAATTTTTGTGATAGAGGTAAAAAATGTTACAAAAAAGTATGGAAAAGCAGTAGCCGTAGAAGATATTAGCTTTTCCATTAATGATGGGGAAATCGTAGGCTTACTTGGTCCAAATGGTGCAGGGAAAAGTACAACAATGAATATCCTAACAGGTTACATAGAACAAACATCTGGAGAAGTAATAATTGAAGGATATAACACATTAAAGAAACCAAAAAAAGCCAAGATGCAAATAGGGTATATGCCAGAAGGCGTACCACTTTATACAGATTTAACAGTAAAAGAATTTGTAACATATATGGCGGAATTAAAACAAGTAGATAGAAAAGTGAGAAAAGAGAAGGTTCAAAAAGTCATTGAACAAACAGGATTAAAAGAAGTAGAAAATAAGTTAACGAAAAATCTATCTAGAGGATATAAACAAAGAGTTAGTATGGCAGGAGCTCTAGTAGGAGAACCTAAGATATTAATATTAGATGAACCAACAGTAGGATTAGATCCAAAACAAATTACAGAGATTAGAAATTTAATTAAAGAACTTGGAAAAACACATACAGTCATATTAAGTTCTCATATCTTATCAGAAGTTAGTCAAATTTGTAATAAAGTTATTATTATTAATAAAGGTAAAATTGTAGCAATTGATACACCAGAAAATTTAGAGAATAAAGTAAGTAAAAATAATTGTATTTATGTTACAGTTGAGGATACAGAAAATAAGATAAAAACGATGAAAGATAAAATAAAAGAAATCAAAAATATAGAGCTAGTTCAAGAAAATGAAGATAAAACAAAACAATATTTAATTGAAGCGGATAAAGATGTTGATTTAAGGAAAAAGATTTTCTCTGAATTTGCAAAAGAGAATATAACTATATTTGAGATGAAAAAAGCAGATATAACATTAGAAGATGCATTTATGAAATTAATCGAAGGAGGAAATAAATAATGTGGGCAATCATAAAGAAAGAATTTAAATCTTATTTTTTATCACCAGTGGGATATGTATTTATAGGATTATTCTTAATCATGTTTAGTATATTTTTCTACACAGATGTATTTGATTATCAAAGTGTAAATTTTGAATATATATTTTATTCAGGTGCAACTATTTTAACATTTATTACACCAATTCTTACAATGAGAACATTGGCAGAAGAAAGAAAGTCTGGTACAGAACAATTATTATTAACATCACCAATTAGTATCACAAAAATTGTATTAGGAAAGTTTATATCAGCTACTTTAATTGTGGTAATTACGGAACTTTGTACATTTATGTATTTTGGAATATTATCTTTTTTCGGAACACCACATTTAACAACAGCATTGGTTACTTTATTAGGATTTTTATTACTTGCTATGAGCTACATATCTTTTGGATTATTAGCTTCAAGTATAACCGAAAATCAAATTGTAGCAGGTGTTATTACAATTGGATTTTTTATCTTAACATGGTTTTTACCAAACTTTAGTGATATATTTACCAATTTCTCATTAATAAATATATTTGCTAATTTTCCATCAGGACAAATTGATATTGCAGACACAGTAACCTTTATAACATTTACCATTATGTGTATATTATTAACGATTATTGTTATGCAAAGAAGAAAAAGTGTAAGGTAAGGAGGTTAGTGAAGTTGAAAGAAAAAGAAGAAAAGATAAAAAAAGAAAAAATGCCGAAAGAGAAAAAAGAAAAGAAATTACCAAAAGAAGAGAAGGCAAAGACTGAAAAAGTAAAAAAAGAAAAGGAAAAAAAGGATAAAAAAGATAAAGAAACAAGTAAATTTGTACAACGAATAAAGAAAAAATGGTTAATTGATGGTACAAAGACAATCATATTAGTTATATTAATTGTAATGGTATTTTTAACAATTAATGTTGGGATGCAAAGTTTAGATTTAACACCATTGGATTTTACACAAGAAAAATTGTATACACTAACAGATGAAAGTAAAGAAAGAGTAAAAGATATCGATAAAGATGTTAATATATATTTTGTAGGATATTCAGATGATGATGCGGATTTGTCACTTGCAAAACAGTATAAGAGTGCAAATGAAAGAATTGTGGCAGAAGCAGTTGATGCAAATAGTAGACCAGATTTGGCAGAAAAATATGGTATAGAAACTGATTCAACAGGAATTATTGTAGAGTGTGGAGATCGTTCAAAAGTATTAACATCAAGTGATTTAGTAACTTATGATACATCAACATATGAAACAATTAGTATTGCAGAAGAAAAATTAACAAGTGCTATCATATCTGTTACAACAGATGATATTCCAAAAGTATATTTCCTAGAGGGATATAGTGATGACTTTACCTTAGATTATGGTATGAGTTATTTAAATGTATATTTACAAAACGAAATAACAGAGGTAGAAACATTAAATATTTTATCAACAGGAAATGTGCCAGATGATTGTGATACATTAGTAATTCCTTCACCAACACAAGATTTTAGTGAAGAAGCAAAAACAGCAATTATTAATTATATTAATCGAGGTGGTAATATCCTTTGGCTAAATGCAGCAACGGCGATTTCAGTAGATTTACCAAATGTAAATGAAGTATTAGCTTTATATGGAGTAAATCCTTTTGAAGTGGGCGTTATCATGGAAACAGATTCCTCAAGAATGGTAGCAGGTTCACCAAATTTAATTATTCCAAATTTAGGATATTCAAAAATAACAGAAGATATATATAGTGATGGAGTCATTCTTGCAAATGCAACAAAAATCAATATTAATGAAGATGGATTAGAAGATTTAAATGTTGAAGAAACAGACTTAGCAACAACTAGTGAAGGTGCATATTTTAGAACAAACTTTAATAATACTTCAATGACAGCAACAGAAGGAGAAGAAACAGGTCCTTTTGTGGTTGGTGCAGAATTAGAAAAAACAATAACAGAAGCAAATGAAGAAACAGGAGAATCAGCACTAACATCAAGACTAATTATTTATGGAGAAAATTATTTCATTTCAGATTATAGACTTAGACAAGATGATCAATATCCAGCAATACAAATTTCAACATATAATAAGGACTTGGTATTAAATTCTTTGGCATATTTGACAGATAGAGAAGAAGATATTACAGCAAGAAAGAGCACAGGAACAGTAACTTATACAGCTACAGAGCAACAAGATACAATTGTTAGAATTATTATATTTGCAGTACCATCTGTTATTATTATAGTAGGTTTAATTGTATGGCAAAAGAGAAGAAGAAAAAAATAAAAAAAGAAATTTGAGCCAATATCTTAATAATTTTGCAAAAGATAAAATGATATACATAGATTGAACCCCAATTATTAGACAAGTAAGTTTAATAATTAGGGGTTATTTTTATTGTATAGGAAAAATTGACTTTTATCTTGACCAAATTTAGATTTTTCGGTATACAACAAGGTTAGGTTTCTTATATCAAAATATT
>CALXLP010000082.1 GCA_944389225.1 uncultured Clostridia bacterium
ACAACAGGATTAACAGAAGATTTCAATAAGTCAACAAGTCCAAATGGAGATGCAAAAGAAGGTGAAGAGATGATTTCAAACATTTTCTTAAAGAGTTGGAATGGATACCCAGCAGAGCCAAAAGACATGGGATACCCAATGGTTGTAATAGGTAGTGATATTTGTTCTTATATGTAAGGACAATTAATTTATATAGATTATGGTTTAACATCTTCTTGGACAAGTGGAGCATTGTTACAAGCAAATAATAAGTCAATTGAAGAACTTTCAGCAGATGCAAGTAAATAGGAGTTAACATAGAGAGTAGTTAATTACTCTCATTTTTTTTTATTTGTTGTTGACAAATTCTAAAACAAAGAGTATACTAATATACTAGTACGGTATAGTAGTATACAAAGAAGGGAGTAATAATATGAAACAAGAACAAATTCTAAAAGCCGCAAAAGAACTATTTACAAAATATGGTTTTAAAAAAGTGTCAATGGATGAAATCGCAAGTGAAACAGGAGTTACTAAAAAAACAGTCTATAGTTACTTTAGTAGCAAAGAGGAACTTTTAAAAGATGTTATAAAGGAAGAACTGCAGAATATTAGAAAAATTATAGATAAGGCTGAAAAACAAAGTAATGATTTTTTTGTTAACATTCAAAGTGTAATTTGTAGTGTAATTAGATATAAAAATGAAAGTGATTTTTTTAAGATGCTTATTAAAGAATCTGAAATGTTTAATAATGAAAAGCTAAAAGATAATTTAAAGATCATTGATAGTGAAATAAAGGATTACATAAAAAGCAAAGTAGAAAAAGCTGTAAATAATAAAGAAATTGTCGTAAAAGATGTTAATATTATTACTTTTCTTATATACAAAATGTACATAGCATTAATAATAGATTGGAATGAAGATAATGCTAAATTAGATGAAAAGGATATTGCAGATAACGTCCTTCAAATTTTAAAATATGGTATTAAAAGAAAGGAAGTAGAATAAAATGCAAAACAAAAAATTTTTTAAAACAATAATTTTTATTGTGGTTTTGTGTATACCATTAATTTATAGTTTCTTTTATTTAAAGTCTTATTGGGATCCATATGGAAATTTAACAGATTTAAAGGTGGCCATTGTTAATTTAGATAAAGGTCAAGATGATACTAATCAAGGTAATGAATTAGTTAAAGAGCTAAAAGATAAAGATGTTTTAGATTTATGTGTAGTTGATGAAAATCAAGCTAAACAGGGATTACAAGATGGAGAATATTATGCAACTATTACCATTCCATCAGATTTTACAGAATGTTTAAATAGTGCTAGTGAAGAGCAAAAAAAGGTTGCAACAATTACATATACTCCTAATCAACAACAAAATTATCTGGCATCTCAAATCATTAATAAAGTTGTTACTGCAGCTCAAATGGAATTGCAAAGCAAAGTTGGAAAAGAAGTTGTTTCAACATTATCAGATACTTTATCTGCAGTTCCTGATAGTTTACAAGATATTTCTGATGGGGCAAACGAAATTTATGATGGTACTTCATCTTTGAATAGTGGATTACAAGATTTAAATAATGGAGTAGGAGAGCTTAATAGCAAATATAGCGAATTTAACAAAGGTGTAGAAAATGCATATAAAGGTAGTGAAAGTTTAAATTCTGGAATTGGGCAAGTTAATAATGGAATTGATAGTTTAGCAAGTGGTACTTCAACTTTAAATAATGCATTAGATCAAATTAATACTGGTGTTGATAGTGTTGCAAAAAATGGTGGAGATAAAATAAATCAATTAACACAAGGAATAGATACTTTAAATAATGGTGCACAGACTTTGAATGTAGGAGTAAATTCATATATTGACGGAGCAAAATCTTTGAGTGATGGTATTCAAAGTTATGTAGTAGGTGTAAGTACAATAGATAAAAATGAAAGTGCAATTTTACAGTCTATTATTGACTATGATACGGTTATTAATTCTAAAGAGGTTACAAATCCAACCATTAGAACTTTAGCAGAAAATGCAAAACAAATTTTAAATGTTAAAAATAAATCTAACATAGATGCAAAAGGGCAGGCACTTGTTCAAGGAACACAAGATTTAAGTAAAAATTCAGATCAATTAAAAGCAGGTGCTAAAGCAGTTTCTGATGGTACTTCAACTTTAAAAAATAGTACTTCAGAAATGAATGAATTAATTAAGAATATTGCAACTTTAAAAGATGGATTATTTGCAGTAAAACAAGGAACTGAAACTTTATCTAATGGTGTATCTACTTTGAAAAATGGAACAAATCAAGTACTAAATGGATCACAATCCTTAGAGCAAGGGCTTCAAACTTTGAGTAGTAGTTCTGGAAATGTAAAAGAAGCTTTAAATCAATTAGATGAGGGAAGTAAATCAGCTGTTGATGGAAGTAAGAGACTTTTAGATGGTGTAAAAACGTTTAAGACCGAAATTAATAATGGATTAGAAAAATCAAAAGTTGAATTATCAAAATTAAATGGTTTAAATGATTTTGTTTCTGAACCAGTTGTTATTAATGAAGAGCCTTATGGAGAGGTTGATTCATATGGTATTGCATTTACTCCATTGTTTTTATCTATAGGATTGTGGGTTGGAGCATTAATGTGTTATGTTGTTTTATATTATGATCAAAAACATAGATTTGGAAAATTTGATTATACTTATAAAAATAAATTAGCTCAAAACTTATTATATATTGCAATTGGCATTGTAGAAGGTATTGTCACTGGATTGTTATTAAAATTGGGATTAGAATTTAATGTTGCTAATATGGGAATATATATAGCAGAATGTGCAATTGTTGGAGCTATATTTATGACTATTATACAATTTTTAATTAGAAATTTTGGAGATATTGGTAAATTTTTAGCTTTAATTATATTAGTATTACAATTGGCTGCATCTGGTGGTACTTTCCCAGTTGAAACTATTGATAAAGGGTTTAGATTTTTAAATCCATTACTACCTATGACATATAGTATTAAAATATTTAAAGAGTGTCTTGTTCAAACAAGTAATAACTTTATAGGAAAAAATACATTAATACTTGTATTAATCGGTTTAGCACTAGGAACAATTACTTTAATAGTTGAAATAGTAAAACATAAGGGAAATTCTAAAAAAGAAATTGAAAACAATAATGAAAAAGTAACAGGAGCCTAAGTAATTATCCCCCAGCTAAGCTGGGGGATAATTACTGTATAATAACGAAAATAGAAAAACTATAATATAGTTTTTTCAAATTTTGTTGGTTTCAAAGACAAAAAAATGATTGTGTGATATAATTCAATAGAAGACAATTTATCTAAACAATTAAAATTCATATTTTTACAACAAGACGACAATTAAATAGATGGTAAAAAAATCAATCTAATAGAAAAATAGATTGTTAAATTATAAGGAGATTATTATGGCAAATATAATTGATTATGTTGAATGGAGAGGAGATTTAAACTTAAATAAAACGGAGTTTAATGAAATAGATAGTTTAATATTAAATAGATTTTCGTATTTTCCGTTAGATAATCTAATAAACAAAAATGAAATGGTATCAATAAAAGAATTAAGTGAAAGATTTAAAAAAGCAGATAAAAAGCAAATGAGAATTCTTTGGAAGGATGATGCAGATTTATTTCCAATAATGGGCAATAGTAAAAGGTTTGGTGAAATGTTAGCTTTAGAATACATAAATAAAATAGATCCAGAACAAGAAAAACAATTTTCTGCTATTACAGTAATTTTACCTGATGATACACTTTATATTTCATATAGAGGAACTGACAATACATTAATTGGTTGGAAAGAAGATTTCAATATAAGCTTTAAAAGCCACATTGCATCACAAATTTCTGCAAAAAAGTATTTGGAAAATATTGCAAAAAAATATCCATATAAAAAAATAAGAATAGGAGGCCATTCAAAAGGAGGAAATTTAGCAGTTTATGCTTCTGTTTTTGTTGATTCTGAAATACAAAAAAGAATTATTAATGTTTATAATAATGATGGTCCAGGTTTTCATGAAGATATAATAAATACTGAAGAATATAAGAGAGTAATTAATAAAGTAACAACATATATTCCACAAGATTCAATATTTGGAATGTTATTAAATCATGAGGAAAAATATACGATAGTTCAAAGTAATGAAAAAGGGTTAATGGAACATGATGCATATTCTTGGCAAGTATTAGGAAAAAAATTTGTTGTATTAAAGGAAGTTACAAATGAAAGTAAATTTATAGATAAGACAATTAAGAATTGGTTGAAAGATTTAGATATGGATACAAGGCAACAGGTGATAGACATTGTTTTTGAAATTCTTAATTCTACAAATTCAAAGACAATACAAGATTTAAAATTTTCATTAGTAAAAAATGCAAGAATAATTTTATCTTCATATAAGCAAATAACCCCTGAGAATAAAAAAATGATAGAA
>CALXLP010000083.1 GCA_944389225.1 uncultured Clostridia bacterium
AAGAATAAAATAGATTTTCAACTACAAGTAAATGGAAACATCCATCATATGGTAAATAAACATATCGAAAAAGAAGATTTAGAAATTTTAATTGCAGATATGATAAAGAATGCGATTATAGCGATTAACCATTCTGAAAATACTAATAAAAGTATCTTAGTAAGATTAGGATTAATTGATGGTGCCTATAGTTTATATGTCTATGATTCTGGTATAGAATTTGAAATAGATACATTAATCAATCTTGGAATAAAACCAAGTACAACACATGCAAAAGATGGCGGTACAGGGATGGGATTAATGAATACAGTTGATACTTTAAAGAAATATAAAGCAAGTTTGATTATTGATGAATATGGTAAACCAGTAAATGATAATTTTACAAAAGTAATCAAAATTGTTTTCGATAATAAAAATACATATAAAATTGTGTCATATCGTAAAAAAGATATACAAGAAAAAGATGTAAATAAAAGGGTTTCTTTTTAAGAAACCCTTTTAAAATCCAATAATATCATTATAAATTTCAATGGCAAATTTGTCTGTCATACCAGAAATATAGTAAATAATACATTTATAATAATCTTGTTCATTATGAAAATCAAAAATAACATCATTTATTAGTTTTAGTTCCTCTCGATTTCCTAAGTCATAATAATTTGTTAAAAATCCAAGGAAACTATCATAAAGTTTTATAGAAATTTTAGATAATCTGTTTTTTAAAGAAGTAATTGTATTTTCTCCATCATAGCAAGCTTTTAAAGTGTCGTAAATTTCATTTAAAACCAATTCAAAATATTTAATAGAAGGTTTTAATCTATCTGAGAAATAAATATTTCTATAATTAAATTCTTTAATTTTATTTAATAAATCAAAGGCTTCTTCTGAGAAACATAATCCCTTTTCAGGAGTTGAATTTTTTGCTAAATCACATACTAAGTAATTAATAATGATTGTGTTATTAATTTTCTTTTCAGGTAAATCATAATATAGTAATTTATATAATTCATCTAAATGTTCATCAATAATGCCTAAACTGATAGCGTCTTCAATATCTCTTCCAATATATGAAATTTTATCAGAAATTTTTACGACGCAACCTTCCCAAGTATATGGTGCATATTGATTAGGTCTGACATAGGTTGTTAAATCAATACATTCTTTTCTAGGTTTTAAACAATTTTCATCAATTTCACCACAGTGAGAAATAATACCGTCTCTAACAGCATATGTTAAATCTAAATTATCTTTATATCGCTCTTTATTTTCTAACAATTCTATTTTATCTACAAATTCTAAACCATTTTTTTCGTGCCAAAAACCATAACCTAAATCTCTTTCAGAAATAGTGGATAAAATTTTTTCACCAGCATGACCAAAAGGACTATGCCCAATATCATGTGCAACAGAAATTGCTTTTGTTAATTCTGTATTTAATCCTAAATAACTTGCAATTGTATAGCTAATAGATTCTACATGAGAAACATGCTCACTTCTTGTACAAATATGATCACTTTCTGGTGAGAAAAATACTTGTGTCTTATGTTTTAATCTTTTATAAGCATTTGAATGTGTAATTCTTGTATAATCTCTGTCAAAAACAGAACGAATATCGCCTGGATTGGTTAGTAAAGGTTTTTCTCTTTTTGATATATTTTCCCAATCTGGATGATGGTTATTGGCAGCATAATCTTTAAATACATTTTCCATAATGTAAATCATTCCTTTCTTTATTTAAATAAAATTTATTTAATATGTATATTTTTCATAAATTCAAACCTAGTTTATTATAAAAAAATAAAAAAGTCTATAAATAGATAAAAATAAAATATTGAAAATACAAATATGACGTAGTATAATGAAAAAAACTAAAGGAGGATATAAAAATGTTACATGTCATAAAAGATGATTTTGATGAAAGTCCAGAAGATATTTTAAATTCTATTAATAATATGTTAAAGAAAAAAGAGGAAGAGAAAAAGGAAGAAGAAAATAATAAAGAAGATAAGAAGTAAACGAAAAGAAAAAAGGAGTAATAAACATGGCAAATTCAAAGTTAATTGTAGTAGAAGGCCCACAAGGAGCAGGAAAAACAACCGTAACAGATTATTTAAGATATTCATTAAGTTATACAAATCTATATAGACTATGTGGAACGGCAGATAGTTCTGCAGAAGGAAAGAAAAAAGCAGAAGATATGTATATTAATTTATTAGAATATATAAAAAAGATGGAGAATAAAAGTATTAATCTAGTATTTGATAGAACATTTTTTACAGAAGAAAATTATTGTAGACTTGGCAAAAAGGATTACACATTTACAGATGTATATGAAAAATTATTAGAGGAATTTAGTAAATTAGATTTTGAAATATACTATATAACACTATATCTAAAAGATGTAGAGAAATATCATACAAGATTAGACAGAAAAGATAAAGCAGCTTTCAAAAATTCTAAATATGAAGCCGAAAATAGTATTAATCAACAAAGAGTATATTTAGAAATGGCAGAAGAAATAAAAGAAAAATATCCAAATATTCAAGTAAGAAATATTGCAAATGATAGAGATTTTGAAGAAACAAAGAAAGAATTAAGAGAATTTATAGGATATTAAAATAAAGAGAAAAACAAAGAAAAAAAGAGAAAATCAATGAAATAGTAAAAAATAGGTTTACCAGAAACAAAGAAAATCCGTACTTGTTAAAATATGTCAAAAATGAAATTTGTCATATTTCACATGTATACTGTATAATATATATCGATGGTGCATTATTCTAGTCACACTCAAGTTTATGAGGGTGGGGCTAAAAATCCACTAAAGGGCATATCGTTGAAGTTCCTTGAATGTGCGCGAAACGCCAAGTTTGTGTGTGTTCAGGGAGTAAGAAATTTGGGTATTATATAATGGCATATATAAGATTCCCTGATTTCGCGGAGGCTTAAATTCATGATAAATATATCTTTTTATACATAATTTAAGAGTAACCTGTGATGCGTGCCAAGACACAAAAAGCACAGAGTAGCCTGTCTTGAGTGAATGTATTGGGATTAAATAATTAGTAAAACGTAGTTTTGGCCAAATTAGTTTTACTGTACTTATGAAATTTCATTTGCAAAAAAGACTAATAAACTTATCAAGTGTGTTAAGGAAAACTTCTAGAATGTTTGCTTTCATAGAAGCATAGAAGTCTTTGGATTAAGGTACAGATTTAAGTGGCAATCTGGTAGCTATAGTTTCTATAGATATTTCCCTTAAACGGAAACGGCAATAGCAGTAATGCTATGTGGGAAATAGAGAAATTCGACCAGACCTAAACTGTAAAATTTACTTAGACTTTTGCCATCTCAAATAAAAAATATTAAGAGGAAATCTTGGGAAAACTCAAAATTTCCTCTTTTGAACATTAGGGACGTGCCAAATCGTTCAAAAATTGAACGAAAGGACAGACCTAAAATATATTTTATATAAAGCTTAGTGCATAAAAAGAAAGGAAAGAGATAAAATTGAAAGAAAAGACCAAAAAAGCAAAAGGAAAACCGTGTGAAGAAGAAGCTGAAAAAACAAGACAAGAAATGAAGAAAGCTATAAGACAAGAAAGTGCAAAAACAGAAAAAGAAAATGAAAAAGAAATAGAAGAAGTAAAAGAAAAGATAGAACAATCAAAAAGAAAAAAGGAAAAAGAGAAAAAGAAAGATGAAAACATTAAATGGTTTATAGAAGTTTTTATTATGACTTTTATACTATCTATTGTGTTTTCATATATATCAACAAATGGTGTGTCAAATTTAAGCTTAATACCAGCTATCCTGATTTTAGTGGGTGTTATTCTAGTAGGTATTATATTTGACATTGTAGGTGTAGCTGTAACAGTTGCAGATGAACATGAATTCCATGCAAAAGCAACAAAGAAAGTAAAAGGGTCTAAAGACTCTATTAAATTAATTAGAAATGCACCTAGGGTTGCTAATATATGTGCGGACGTTATTGGTGACATTTGCCGGAGTATTAAGTGGTGCGATAAGTGCATTAATTGCAGTAAAAATTACTAACCAATTTGGATTAGAGTTTGATGTACAATTCTTATTAAGTGCTTTAGTTTCAGCTTTAACAGTTGGAGGAAAGGCATTAGGAAAAACAGTTGCGAATAATAATTCAACTAGAATTGTTCATGCAGTTGGTATGGTATTTAATAAGTTTAGTAGAAAAAATAAAAAATCTTAGAGATTAACA
>CALXLP010000084.1 GCA_944389225.1 uncultured Clostridia bacterium
AAAGAATTTGAATAATTTAAAGTGTTTGGGTCAATATTAGAATATACTTCATATCCTTCAAAATTATCTGTTGAATAACTAGATGAAGTCATATATTTGGTACTCTCTTGATTAATACTATCTATATTGGTTGTGATATTTCCATCCTGATAGCTCCAATTCTTTTTTTCTGCCTTTAATTTATTGATTTCTTCTGGATAATTATTTGATCGAATATTCGTAAACATATTGCCATTTTCTTTATCGATAATAATATAATTGATATATTGACTTATTCTAGTATTATTGTAATTTATCACTTCATAATACACTGGATATTCATAACTTTCATCATCTATTTCATTATAATTATCATATGGAGTTTCTTCTGTGGTTTCTGATGCTATTTCATATGCTTCTGTAGAAGTTTCAGTTTCTGTATTTATTTGCATTCGACTTTTATCTCTACGAATATCTCGAACATTATAAATTAATGTCAATAGATATTCTCTTCCGAATTCTTCGGTTTCAATGTATTCTTCTGGTCCTTTCATTTCTCCATATTGTGATGTAATAGATACATTTATAATACTAACGACTAAAACAAAAATCATAATCGGAATCAATATATAACATAAAAATTTTAATAATATGGATTCTTTAATATCTTGCATTTACTCACCTTCTTTTTTTACTCTTTTTACTTTCTTTTTCTTCTTTCAAGTAACAATTTTTTTAATCTTTCATTTCATATTATTGAATATCCTCTACTTTATATCCAATTCCCCATATCACTTTTAAATATTTAGGGTCTTTTGGATTGATTTCTATTTTTTCTCTAATGTGCCTAATATGTACAGCAATAATATTTTCTGCGCCATAACTTTCTTCATTCCATACATTTTCATAAATTTGTTCTATAGAATATACTTTCCCTTTGTTTTCTAGTAAGAATTTTAATATGTTATATTCTGTCGCTGTTAACTTGATGTCTTTTCCATCTACCATAACTTTTTTGGTTTCATCATTCATTTCTAAAGTTCCGGTTTTTAATACCTTTTCTTTTTGATTTTTATTCTTTCCATTTGTATCATTTGCATGGCTAAAATCCACATATCTTCTGATATTGGATTTTACTCTTGCAATTAATTCTAATGGATTAAATGGTTTTGTCACATAGTCATCTGCTCCTGTATTTAATCCTGAAATCTTATCATAATCTTCTGATTTTGCAGAAAGCATAATGACAGGAATCGTTTTATCTTTTCTAATTTCTTGCAATGTTTCAATTCCATCTTTATTTGGCATCATGATATCTAAAATAATTAAATGAATTTCATTTTCTTTTAGCTTTTCTAAAGCTTCTTCTCCGTCATAGGCTTTTATAATATGATATCCTTCTTGTGATAAGTAAATTTCTATGGCATTTACAATTTCTTTATCATCATCTACTACTAATATATTGTACATAATTTTTTCCTTTCTTGAACTTTCGTAACACCTTATAAATATTGATAAAGTTCATTTCATATTATTTAAAATTCATATTTGTTTCTATTTCCTAGCATATATACTATACCACATTTTTATTAATAATAAATAGAGGATTTATTAATTTTTTATTAAGGATATGTATATTTTTCATACACAAAAAAAGTAGGAAAACTCCTACTTTTTTATTATTCATCCTTAAAACTATTAATTTTAAATAATTTAAACAATTCTACAATAATTAATGGTGAAATAATTAAACCGATTAATTCTAAGATATTTTGTGTTGGTAATACTGGTATACTAAAGATTCCTCTTAAAGCGGGTATTGCTAAGATGATTCCCATTAATAATGCTGAACCAAGTATTGCCCATACTAATTTACTATTATTAAATACTTTGGTTTTAAAGATAGATTTTTTATTATCTCTTACATTAAATACATGTACCAATTCTGAGAAAGCCAGTGTCACAAATGCCATGGTTTGACCTACTTCTATTTTTGATTCATCTAATGTTAATCCATCGATTGGTTCTGTAGTTGTTGCAAGTCCTATCATAAATGCTCCAAGTGTTAATAGTCCTATCATAATTCCTTGGTATACAATTCTCCATGTCATTCCTTTTGTAAATACACCTTTTCCTGGTTTGTTTGGTTTTCTCTTCATAATATCTGCATTTGCTGGGTCAAATGCTAATGCTAATGCTGGTAATGAGTCTGTTACTAAATTTATCCACAAAATATGGATTGGTAATAAGATTTCTAAATGTGCAATATCGGTTATTCCAAACCAACTAGCAAATAATGGTGTTAATAGTGTTGCTAAGAATAATACAACCACTTCTCCTATGTTGCTTGATAATAAGAATTGAATAACTTTTAAGATATTGTCATAAATTCTTCTACCCTCTTCTACTGCTGATACAATGGTTGCAAAGTTATCATCTGTTAGAATGACATCTGCTGCTTCTTTGGCAACATCTGTTCCTACAATTCCCATTGCACAACCAATATCTGATGTTTTTAATGCAGGGCTATCATTGACACCATCACCTGTCATAGCTACGATTTCTCCATTTTTTTGCCATGCTTTTACAATTCTTACTTTATGCTCTGGAGATACTCTTGCATATACAGAATAGTGTCTTACATGTTTTTGTAATTCTTCATCAGACATTTTTTCTAATTCTGCACCAGTAATAGCTTCATCTTCATTTTCTAATATGCCTAATTTCTTTGCAATAGCAGTTGCTGTAATTTTGTGGTCACCTGTAATCATAACGGTTTTAATTCCTGCTGTTTTACATTTTTCTACTGCTTTTTTAGCTTCTTCTCTTGGTGGGTCTATCATTCCAACCATTCCCACAAAAATTAAATCACTTTCTATATTATCTAATTCTTCTTGTGTTGGCTCATGGTCAAATTCTTTATATGCACATGCTAACACTCTTAAAGCTTCTTTTGCCATTTCTTCATTTTTTTGTCTAATCGTTACAGCATAATTCTCTAAGTCATTTTTTATTTCATTATTATATAAATAGCCTTTACAAATTCTTAATAATTCGTCTACCCCACCTTTTGTATAAGCTATATAACTTTGATTTACTTTATTAACTGTTGTCATCAATTTTCTATCTGAATCAAATGGTACTTCTGCAATACGTACCATTCTATCATAAATGGATGGGTCGAAATTTAATGTAAATGCCATATCTACCAATGCTGTTTCTGTTGGATCTCCTGTTAAGGTTCCATCTTTTGCAATCTTTGTATCATTACATAACATATTGGCATATACCAATGTAGTCATATCTTCTGATACATTCTTACTATCAATCTCTTCTAAATCTTTGATTTCTCCATTTAAGAATACTTTTTCTACTGTCATTTTGTTTTGTGTCAAGGTTCCTGTTTTATCTGAGCAAATAACCGTTGCACTTCCTAATGTTTCAACTGCTGGTAATTTTTTTACTATTGCATTTTTCTTAACCATTTTTTGAACACCGATGGCTAAAACAATGGTTGATACAGCTACTAATCCTTCTGGAATCGCAGCTACTGCTAATGATACAGCTGTCATAAACATATGGATTGGTTCTTTTTGTTGGAACAATCCTATGATAAAGATAACAATACAAATCACAATTGCTGTAATTCCTAATGTTTTTCCTAATTTATTTAATTTTTGTTGTAAAGGTGTGATTTGTTCTTCTGATTCATTAATCATTTCCGCAATTTTTCCCACTTCTGTTGTCATTCCGGTTTCTACAACAATTCCTTTTCCTCTACCATACGTTACTAAACTAGATGAGAATAGCATATTGGTTCTATCACCAATTCCTACATCTTCTCCTTCAATTTTTTCTGTTGTTTTATCAACTGGTACAGATTCTCCTGTTAATGAAGATTCTTGTGTTTTTAAATTCACTGCTTCTATAATTCTTAAATCTGCTGGAATATAATCTCCTGTATCTAATACCACAATATCTCCTGGTACTAATTCTTTTGCTGGAACAACAGTTACATTTCCATCTCT
>CALXLP010000085.1 GCA_944389225.1 uncultured Clostridia bacterium
AATATGGATGAAATTGAAGAATATAAACATCAAGCTTCTTTAAAATCTGATTTTGAAAGATCAGAATTAAATAAAGAGAAAACTGGTTGTGAAATAAAAGGAATTAAAGCCATTAATCCATTAACAAATGAAGAAATTCCTATCTGGATTTCTGATTATGTTCTAATTACTTATGGTACAGGTGCAATCATGGCTGTACCTGGACACGATACACGTGACCATGAATTTGCAAAAAAATTCCATTTACCAATTGTTCAAGTTATTAAACCTGCCCATGAAACAATAGAATGTGATATTGATAAAGAAGCTTTCACAGATGTGGAAACTGGTATATTAATCAATTCCGGATTTTTAAACGATCTACCAGTTGTAGAAGCTAAGAAAAAAGTAATTAACTTTTTAGAAGATCATCACATTGGTAAAAAACAAGTAAATTATAAATTACGTGATTGGGTATTTTCTAGACAACGTTATTGGGGAGAACCAATCCCTATGGTTTATTGTGAAAAATGTGGTTGGGTTCCTGTTCCAGAAGAAGAATTACCTCTAAAATTACCTGATGTTGAAGATTATGAACCAGGTGAAAATGGAGAATCTCCTCTTGCAAGACATGAAGAATGGGTAAATACGACTTGTCCTCATTGTGGTGGAAAAGCCAAAAGAGAAACAGATACAATGCCTCAATGGGCAGGATCTTCTTGGTATTATTTAAGATATATGGATCCTCATAATGATAAAGCTTTGGCTTCAAAAGAAGCTTTGGAATATTGGTCACCTGTTGATTGGTATAATGGTGGTATGGAACACACAACACTTCACCTACTATATTCAAGATTTTGGCACAAATTCTTATATGATATAGGTGTTGTTCCAACAAAAGAGCCATATCAAAAACGTACTTCTCACGGAATGATTCTTGGAAGCAATGGAGAAAAGATGTCTAAATCTAAAGGTAATGTTGTAAATCCAGATGACATTGTTAATGAATTTGGTGCAGATGCTTTTAGAGTTTATGAAATGTTTATGGGACCTTTTGATCAAACAGCTCCATGGTCTATGGAAAGTATTAGAGGTTGTGCAAAATTCTTAGACAGAGTTTGGAATCTTCATAACTTATTAGTAGATGGTGAGGAATATTCTCCAAAATTTGAAAAAGAAATGCATAGAGCTATTAAAAAAGTATCTTCTGATATTGAAGAAATGAAATTTAACACTGCTGTTTCAACTTTTATGACTTTAGTAAATGATTTCTATAAAGAAAAGAAAATCAACAAAGCAGAATTCAAAACCTTTTTACAATTGTTGAATCCTTTTGCACCACATATGACAGAAGAACTTTGGCAAACTGTATTAGGTGGTACAGAAATGTTAGCTTATATGGAATGGCCTACATATGATGAAGAAAAAACAATTGCTGATGAAATTACATTACCTATACAATTTAATGGTAAATTGAAAGCAACCATTACCATTTCTTTAGATGAAGCTGAAGAAAGTGTTAAAGAAAAAGTACATGCAGCAGTTAATGATAAATTGGAAGGTAAAACGATTATAAAAGAAATCTATGTTAAGAATAAAATTTATAATATTGTTGTAAAATAATTGATTTCATAAAAGCCTGTTAGTTATAAAAGCATACTAATAGGCTTTTATGCATTCTGAATTTCTTGATTTTGCATTTTTGAATTTAAAATATAAATTTGATGATCATGTTTTTCTAATATTTTTTCACATTTTGTAATTCTTTTATTTTGTTCTTCTATTTTTTCTGTATTTACTTTAAATGCATCAAACAAAATTGCTAATTTTTCGCCATGTTCAACTTCAATTCTAGCAACAGATCCACTAATATTACGTAATTCTTGTTTAATTTCTGGTAATTCTTCTAATTGCTTCTTGATTTGTACGATTTCGTCTTGTATTTTTGGAATCTCTTCTAGTTGCTTTTTCATTTTTGGTATCTCTTCTAGTTGCTTTTTCATTTTTGGTATTTCTTCCAATTGCTTTTTCATTTCTGGTATATCTTTTAGTTTGTCTTTTGTTTCTTGCAATTCTTTATATATTTTTAAAAGTAACTCTCTATTTGTACTACTCATTCTTTCCCTCCTTTCCTTTTTGGATATTATATATTCCAAATCTTATAATGTCAACAAAAACATTTCGACAAAATTCTACATTTATATTTTTCTTATACTATATTCTATAATTTTATTGCACTTATCATCAGCATTTGTCATTAAACTGTAAAGAAGATTTAATCATATTGAAATATTCTTCATTCTTTCTTATAGTATAATATGGTTAGATAATTATAGACTAAGGAGAACAAAAATGAGTATAAAATCTGATTTGAAAAAAGATGGAATCGAAGTAACTCAAAAATTAGATACCCTAAAGATTAATTCTATTGCTAAAAATATTGCATCTAAATTATGCCAAACCTTTCCTTCTTATGGATTAAACGAAAATGACTTATTTATAAAATTATCCAGACTAGATATGTATAAAGCAAAAATGCCTGAAGGAATGGCAGAAGCAAATTATTATTATAAAAATACATCTATTTATTTTAATGAACATATTCCTGAAGAAGATATGGAAGAATTTGCTATTCACGAATGTATTCACTATCTTCAAGAAGTAAAAGATAAAAGAAACTATTTATTAAAAATGGGATTATGTGATTATACAGAATTTAAAATCTACGGATTAGGATTAAATGAAGCAGCAGTTCAATTAATGTCATCAAAAGTCATTGGTATTCCAAAAGATTATGTAAAATATTTTGGAATTAGCTTTGAAACAACAAGTCCTTCTTATTATCCTTTAGAATGTTGTTTGGTAAATCAATTGGCTTTTATTACAGGTGAAGATGTTTTATTTAAAAGCACATTAAATAGTGATGATAATTTTAAAATAAAATTTTCTGAATTAACATCACAAAAAGCATTTATGGCTATACAGAATGCTATTGATGATATTTTATTTGCAGAAGAAGACATTATTAAATTAAATAACAAAATCGCTCTAATTGATGACAGAAATAAAAAAGTCGATGATATGGTTAAAAAAATTGATGATTTAAAGCAAAAAATTAAAGTAACTTTTTTAAGAACACAAAATTTAATAATTTCTAGTTATTTTGATAAAGCCTTCTTAAATATAACTAATTTAGAAGAATTAGAAAATTATAGAAAGAAATTATATGATATAAAATCTTATTTAGGTTTTGCTGAAGGATATACATTTTTTAATGACTATTATGTTGAAAAAATGTCTCAATTAGAACATAAATATAATATCTTAGAAAATGGAGGTATTGAAACAGCAATTCACGTACAACCCAAGCATGAAAGTAAGATTATGACCTTATTTAAAACAATAAAACGTATTCTTTTAGGTAAATCTTCTGAAACAGAAAATAATGATATTTAAAAACATATAACCCGATAACAATTAAAAATTGTAGTCGGGTTTCTTTCAACATTGTTGTTTTAACATAAAAACACTTTAATGAATTTTTATTTATTTCATTAAAGTGTTTTTTTTATTTTTATATACAAATTTTATCATACATATTTTTTATATATTTTTCATGATATTTTTTGCCGCTTCTCTTCCTGAATATGCAGCCCATGCAACAGTTCCTTTCATCCCTGCTAAGTCTCCACCTGCATACACTTTAGGATTAGATGTTTTATATTCTTCATCTACTTGTATATTTCCCCATTTATTTAATTCTAATCCTAAATCTTTTACAAATTCTTGTGGTTTTGAACCTAATGCCATCACAATATAATCAACATCTACCTGATAATTACTATTTTCAATATTAACAGGAGATAATCTGCTCTCTCCTTCTTTTTGAATCAATTTCGTTTTTATTAGTTCGACTTTTTCTACTTTTTCATTTCCCATTATTTTGACAATATTATTTTGAAAAGCAAATTGTACCCCTTCATTTTTCGCGTCTTGTATTTCCTTCTTTTCTGCTGGCATTTG
>CALXLP010000086.1 GCA_944389225.1 uncultured Clostridia bacterium
GAACTGGTAGACGCACAGGACTTAAAATCCTGCGGTTGAATAAACCGTGCCGGTTCGATTCCGGCCATCTGCACCATAGACTTATCAATACTTTCAAGTTTTGATAAGTCTATTTTTTTACTCCAAAACGGTTCATTTATTAGATGTTTAACTGAATTAGGTAAAGGAATTATAAAACTATTGATTTTTCTTGAATTTTGAGATATTGTATAACTAATAATTTTATGAGATTGATTATACCAGTTAAAATCTATGGCAATTGTCAGAAATAAAGATAATAAGCAAATGAAGAAGGATTTTGATAAATGGAAAAAAGATGCTAAAGATAGAGTTAATAAATTGAAACATGGAGTTTTAACAGAAGATGAAGTGTATGAGTGGTTAGTAAATAATAAATAGAAAGAGTTTATGATATAATGAATAAAAAAGAATATGATAAATTATATAAATTAATTTTTAAAGAATTTAATGATGAAAACCAAATATCGAGTTATGAAGAATTTGTAGCTTTTATAAAAAAAATGAAATCAATAAAGCCAGAAGTTAATAAGGAAATGAAAGCTGAAAAAAGAACTACAGAACTTTATGCATTAAGTAGTGGACTATTAGCCTTGGCATTAGAATCAAGCAAAGAAAATATACAAGAACAACTAAAAAATTATTCTACAGTATATGAAACATTATTTACTAACATTTCCAATGACTGTTTAGCAATTATAAAATTGCTTGAAAGTGGATTTGAATTTCAAGCAAGAATATTAACTAGGAATTTATTTGAATTAGTGTACACATTATTAGTTGTAATTGTAAATAAAGACAAATGTAAAGCATACTTTGATTCTGCTAGATTAGAAAATTCATATGATGTTTGGAATAAATATATAAGAATGTCTAAATTAAATGAAGAATTATACAACTTTGAGAAAAAATCGGACAGTGAATATGCAGAAATGATGAAAGAAGCTAGAAAAAGAATTTATAGCCAATACTCTTCTTATGCTCACAATGACTTTATATATTGTTTTATAGGATGTCATTCAACAGATCAAACAAATCAAATGGTTAATTATAATTTGTGGGGAAATTATAATTATAATGCTAAATATATTTTATCATCTGTTAATGATTTACTATGGATGATGTTTTTATATTTTAAGAGTTTTATGTCACAAGATAACATATTTAATAAAGAAGATTTTATAACAAAAGATAACTATAAATATTGGAATGATGCTTTATTTATATCAGTAATTTTAGATGAGCAAAAAAGAAAAGAAATAGACGAAAATAATGATGAACAAGGAGAGTGATTTTATGCAAAATACAGAAACAAATAGAATTGAAAATAAAGAACAACTTAACGAAGATTTTGAACAAGAAGTAATAGCCTTTCTCAACTACAAAGAAGGTGGAATTATTTATGTAGGAATTAGAAAAAATGGACAAGTTGTTGGAGTTCAGGATGCGGATTTAACACAATTAAAAATAAAAGATAGAATAAAAAACAATATTCAACCATCAACTTTAGGATTATTTGATGTAGTTGTGGAAACAATAGATAATAAAGAAGTAATAAAAGTAGTAATATCAAGTGGAACTGAAAAACCATATTATTTAAGAAAAAAAGGAAGAACACCAGAAGGTTGTTATATTAGAGTTGGTAGTAGTAAAGAACGAATGACAGAAAGAATGATTGATGATATGTATTCCAAAAGGATTAAAAATACATTAAAAGAAATTGACTCTCCTAGACAAGAATTAACATTTAATCAATTAAAAATTTACTATGAAGAACACGGATTAAAATTAAATGATAACTTTTTACAAAATCTTGATTTATTAACAAGTGAAGGCAAATACAATTATAATGCATTTTTGTTAGCAGATGAAAATAATGTTTCGATAAAACTGGTAAAATATTTAGGAATTAATAAAATGGATTTAGTAGAAAATCAAGAATATGGATATCGTTGTTTAATTACAGCAACACAAAAAATTTTAGATAGGCTTGATGCAGAAAATACTGTTTATGCCAAAATAGAATATAAAGGTAGAAAAGAAGTAGAAATGATAGATAAAGCAGCTTTAAAAGAAGCAGTTATAAATGCTGTGGTACATAATGATTATTCTTATGGAAATTCTCCGATTGTAGAATTATATTCTGATAGAATTGAAATTACATCTGCTGGTGGGTTACCGCAAGAATTATCACAAGAAGAATTTTTAGAAGGAGTTACTGCTCCAAGAAACAAAGAACTTATTAGAGTTTTTAAAGATGTTGATTTAATTGAAAACATTGGTTCTGGGGTTTTAAGAATTTTAGATGCCTATGATAAAAGTTGCTTTAAATTTATGGATCATTTCTTAAGAGTTTCTTTTAAATATAAAGAAAATCCATTTGAATATGGCGATACTGCAAAAGTAAAAAGCAGTAAGTTAGGCAGTAAGAAAAGCAGTAAGTTAGCAGTAAGTGAAGAACAAATTTTAGAACTATGTAAAACAGAGAAATCATTAAAAGAAATTGTACAGCATTTTGGGTATAAAGATGTATATAAATTCAAAAATAATTATATAAATAAATTATTAAAAGAGAATAAACTAATTATGACAATTCCTGATAAGCCAAAAAGTAGAAATCAGAAATATATAACAATTTTATAAAAATAATATCTTGTAATTTTACTGTTTTATTGTGAATTTTTTGCAATATTTTTATAAAAAAGTATCAAAAATAATATCAAAACTTACATGATATGCAAAATTTATTGTGTATCACGCAAGTTTTGTTTTTTTGAGTTATTTAAATAATAGCCTTAAATTATATGGGATTTAATAGTGTGCAAATTAGAAATGTAATCAAATATGCGATAGATACTAGAAATGAGAAAAAATCAATTGCAAATTTTGAAAAAATTTTTGGATATAAATATGATAAATACTATTTTAAAAATAAGATTATTATAGAAGAAATTGCAAGAGTGATAAAGTACGATAGATTGTTAGTATAAACTTTTAGTAGGAAAAATTGATAAAAAATTGAATAAGAGATACCAATTTGATAGAATATTTTTATCGAAAAAACAATATTCAAAAGGAGGTATCTCTTATGTATCAAATTATACAAAAGATTTATGAGAAAAACAATAAAATTTTAAAAGAAGGTGTAAAAAAAGTTTTAAATGGAGAAGATGTTAGTTCTCTAACTAGTGCAATTAAAGACTTTACAGATGTTTTAGGCAAGAAACTTTTTTCTGAAATTGTAACACAAATAGAAAAATTAGTATTTGAAGATTCTAAGAGGCAAAGTGAATATGAAGCAGTAAGATTTGCAGGAAAAAGTTTAATAACAAAAAATGGAAAAGCAAAGTTTGAAAGAAGATATTACAAAGATAGTGAAACAGGCGAAAATGTATGTTTAACAGATAAAATATTAGGAATTGATAAAGGAGAAAGAATAGACAAAAAAGTAAAAGCAGAATTAATTCAAAAAGCAAGTGAACAATCGTATAGTAAAGCAGGAAAATTAGTTGTGCCAGAGGTGGAGATAAGTGCAACAACAGTAATGCGAAATGTAAGAAAAAATGACTGGAAGATGGAAATAAAAGAACGAAAAGAAGAAGAAAAAATAAAAGCAAAAAATATATTTATACAAGTAGATGAAGACCATGTAAAAGAAAGAAATAAAAAAGGATGTACAATATCAAAAATAATAACAATATATACGCGAAAGAGAACATTAACAAAACCAGAAAGAATAGCAGAAGTAAAACAAGTGAGAAAAGAATTAGTAGATAAATTCACATTTTCAGGTCTATACAAAGATACCCAAGAAATG
>CALXLP010000087.1 GCA_944389225.1 uncultured Clostridia bacterium
AATTGGACAAATAGACCTATCCGACTTCTTCATCACTAGAAAGTCTATATTTTATATCATTAATCATATCTACTGTAATTCCCTTCATTTTTGCCATTTTGATTAAGTAATTTAATTTTGCCTGGTTTGCTTTCATTTCATAAATATAATAATCCACTAAATCATCTTGTGCATATTCAAAATTTCTATCTACATTTTTTAGCTCTCTTCTTGTTTTTATAATATTTTTGATAAGTTCTATTTCTCTTTCCCTTTCTTCAATATTCTCTATAACACTTTCTTTCATATATCCATCTTCCATAACTTTCCTCCCACACCTTTTTTCATAATAGTATATTCAAATCTTTCATTTTTATACTCTCTTATTTTAATTAAAGTTGCCAAAGGGGACATGTTAAAATTTAAATAAATTTCGCTAAAAGTCTTGTTTTTTTCGCTATTTTGTAGGATAATATATATGTATGATTTTAAATTTTGAAAGGATATTTTAAATGAAGCTAATCGATAAATTTTTAAAGAAATTAAATATCAATAGAAATACATTCGCAACATATATTTTAACATTATTAACTGTGTATTTAGCTGTAGATAGACTTGTAGAAATGCTTCTTATGATATTTACAGGTGTATCCTATTCTTATTGGGGACCTATACAATATACATTAGCGTTGGCATGTCCAATTTTTGCATTCCTATTTTCAGGAAAATCTGAATTTGCAACTTCAAACATGAAAAAAGTTGCTATATTCTATGTATATGCTGTTGGATTATACGTCATAGCTGTTTCTATGTTCACACAATGGTTAAATATGGGCGCTTGGTTATTACTTTTATCAGTTCCAAATTATGTAGAAATCATTACAGATTTTGCTGATATTGTAAAACCTGCATTTATTAGTATTTCGCTTTATTTACCACTTGTTACTATATTCCCAGTATTTAAATGGTTATATATGGGTATTAATGATAACTTAGATCAGATTCGTTCTATTTGGGATTATCCTGGTATTGATTTATCTGATCCTAAGAAAGATAGAGGTATTTATACTTGTGAAGTATTTTTATGTACAGACCATGATTACGGTACAGTCATTACCATTCCAGAAGCTTCTAGATATTTATCTTTATTTGTATGTGGTGGTTCTGGAACCGGAAAAACATCTTTAGTATTTGAGCCAATGATTGCTCGAGATATTGAGAAAAAATACTTCTTTAGAGAAGTTTCAAAAGAAATGGGATTTACAGCATTAAAAACAGGTATTGCTCATTTGAAAAGACCTTATGATAATGACTATTTAAATGAAAACTTTAATTTAGAAATGCTTGCTCCTAACGATGGAAAAGAAGCTGTTTATAATGGATATATGAAAAAAATGATTCTAGGAACACTAGATGGTGAAAACGTATATAGAAATTTAGGATTAGAAATCATGTCTCCAGATTATGAGCTAATTGAGCATATGACACAAGTTTGTGATAATTATGGATTTAAATATAATATGATTGATCCATCAAATCCTAATTCAATGGGATTAAATCCTTTTGTATATGATGAACCTTCAAAAATAGCAGTTACTATTTCTTCTGCTTTAAAATCTATGTACAGTAATGCACATGAAGAAGTAGAAGATGCATACAGAGAAGACTTTATTATTCAAGCAATTGAAAATTTAGCTATTTTACTAAAAGAAATGTATCCTAGAATGAACGAAGGTGCTCTTCCTAATATGGAAGATATGCTAAAAATGTTTACTAACTTTGAATTGATTGAAAAAATGTGTGAAATATTAGCACATGATGAAGAATTAAAAGAAAAATATGCTATACAACTTGCATATTTTAGAAAATGTTTCTATAAAGATGGACCTGCTAAAGAGCAAACTGAAAAAGACATTTATGCAGCAGTGACACAGTTAGATAATCTTTTAAGATTACCTGGTGTCAAATCTATCTTATGTAATCGATTTAATAATATCGATTTTGATAAAGCACTTGCAAATGGTGAGATTACTTTTGTATGTACAAGACGTGGTGATTTAGGCTCATCAACACATCAAGCATTTGGCTTATTCTTCTTAATTTCAATGCAAAATGCTGTTTTAAGAAGACCTGGCGGGGAGAATTCAAGGGTCCCTAATTTTCTATATGTTGATGAATTCCCTGACTTTATTTGTAAAGCAACAGAAGCTATGTTCACAATGTATAGAAAATATCGTGTCGGAACTATCATTTCTGCTCAAAACTTAGCACAATTAGAAACACCAAAATCTAGAGAAAATTATAAAAATACCATTTTATCAAACTGTGCAAACAAGGTATTTACAGGAAATGCAGAAATAAGTGAACTAAAATGGTGGTGTGACGAATTTGGTCAACATAGAGAATGGACTTACAAAGTTGATTTTGATACTGAGAAAACACAATATGCACCTAAATATGGTGATGCAAAATGGGCATATGTTTATTATTTTACACCTGGTAAATTACAATCAATGCTAACTAATAAGTTATGTGCTTTTAAAGTTAGAAATCTTAACGGAAAACCAATGGTTGGACCTGGTAGGTTTAATTACTTGGAATCTAAATATAAAGAAAAACAAAAAATTAAAGTATTTGATTTTGGTAAATATTCTGATGGTGTTACAACTGCCACAGAAGATGACACTTCACCTAAAAAGAAATTTGATTTAAAAAATCTAGATTTCAAAGATGAAAGAGATGAAATTAATCCAGTACAAACAGATACGACTGATTCTAAATATTTCTTTGATAATGATGATGCTGTGGTTATCAATTTCAAAAGAAATGAAAAGAAATAAAAATATACATATTAAAAAGACTTACGATTAAATTATTTCGTAAGTCTTTTTTGTTTTTATTATATAAAAATATTCTGCTTTATTCTGACCATATATACATTTTTCTCACAAACCATATGATTAAGCTTCTTATATGGTTAATCCAATCAATTCTAATATGATACCAGATATAACACCTATTGCATATAATAAAACAGTAATTTTAATATTTTCTTTGACACCCTTATTGGTTCTAAATAGTACTGCTAGTCCCACACCTGCACCAACTAATAAACCTGCAATCATTGTACCAACAGGTATAATATTTTCTAAGTACATCTGTGTAATGATAACTGATGAAGCACAGTTTGGGATTAATCCAATAAGTCCAGATATAATTGGTCCTAATATTGGTCTATCTAACATAAATCCTGCTATTGTTTCTTCTCCAATAAAATAAATTGCTAAATTAATGACAAATGTTATGATAAAGATAAATATAAATATGTTAACTGTATGTTTTAATGCAGATTTGAATATTCCATGTTCACAATGGCAATGTTCCTTTTCACATAAATCAATAATTTTTTCTTCGTCTTCTTTTCCTTTATTCTTTAATCGCATAACCAAATCGATTAAAAATCCTGCTATCATACCAATCACTAACTTAATTGCTAATATTTTTATAATAACATCAATGGCTACCCCTTCTGATAAGAATATGGGTAACATTTCATCAGAAGTAGATAAATAAACAGCAATTAATGTTCCTAATGTTATTACCCTTGCAGCATACAAATTGGTTGCAGAAACAGAAAATCCACATTGAGGAACAATACCAAGTAATGCTCCAAAAAATGGTCCAAATTTTCCTGATTTTTTTATAGTTTCCTTTGTTTTTTCTTTTGTTTTATGTTCTATGTATTCCATTAATAAATATGTAAGAAATAAGAAAGGAATTAATCTTACACTATCTATTATTGTATCTTCTATAATTTCTAACATTTTCTCCTCC
>CALXLP010000088.1 GCA_944389225.1 uncultured Clostridia bacterium
TATTATTAAATCAAGATACTTTTATATCTTGTACGCCATTTGGTATTATGAAAATGTTTGAAGAATATCATATAGATTTGGAAGGCAAAAATTTAGTCATCATAGGAAGAAGTAATATCGTAGGAAAACCATTGATGGCGTGTTGTTTAAATAAACATGCAACAGTTACCATTTGTCATTCAAGAACAAAAGAATTGAAAGAAAAAACAAGAAATGCAGATATATTAGTAGCAGCTATTGGAAAACCAAATTATGTAACAGCAGATATGGTAAAAGAAGGAGCAGTTGTTATTGATGTAGGAATTAACAGAGGAAAAGATAAGAAGATAACAGGAGATGTTGATTTCGAAAATGTAAAAGAAAAAGCAAGCTATATCACACCGGTTCCAGGGGGAGTAGGACCAATGACAGTAGCAATGCTTATGAATAATGTTATTAAAGCAACAAAAAATCAAAATAAATAAATAAAAAATATAAATCAGGGGCACTTAAATTTTAAGTGTCTTTTTGTTTGCATAAGAAGATCAAATTTTTTAGCAGATAAAAAAGCAGATAGAGGTGTTATCTTAACTAAAAAAATAAGTCTAATAGAAAGTGTTAGAAAAAACAAAATGGTGATTGGTAAGAAGGAGGAATAGATATAGAAGAATTAGAAAAGAAAAAATATTGGATATGGTTATCTTGTATAGAAGGATTGGGGAGCATACGAAAACAAATATTATTAAATAGGTATAAAACGCCTGAAAAGATATATACTGTAAAGAAAGAAGATATTTTACAAATCAAAGGATTTAATGAAATATTAGCAGAAAATATCATTTGTAAAGAAAATAAAGAAAATTTAGAAAAACAAATAGAATTTTTGCAAAAAGAAAATGTAAAAATCATTACAATAGAAGATACAGAATATCCTGAAATTTTAAAAACAATCTATGATTATCCAGTCAGTATATTTGTAAAAGGAAATGAAAAAATGTTAAATATGCCAGCAATTGGAATTGTAGGATGTAGAGAATCCAGTTCTTATGGAGAAAAAGTAGCACAATATTTTGCATATCATTTAGCTAAAAGAAATATCAATATCATTAGTGGTTTAGCAAAAGGAATTGATAGTCAATCTCATATAGGAGCTATAAAAGCAAAAGGAAGGACAATAGGTGTTATTGGAAGTGGTTTAGATATTGTGTATCCTAAAGAAAATCAATATTTATATGATAAAATTATAGAAGAAAATGGTGCCATTATATCAGAATATCCTTTAGGTGTTAAGCCTATAAAAATGAATTTTCCAGCAAGAAATAGGATAATTAGTGGGATGAGTAAAGGAATTATTGTTATTGAAGCTAAAAAGAAAAGTGGAACACTAATTACTGTAGATTTTGCATTAGAGCAAGGAAGAAATGTGTATGTAGTACCAGGAAATATTGATGAAGTGAATTCAGTAGGGACAAATGATTTAATTAAACAAGGTGCGCAAATGGTAACAACATATAAAGATATAGAGATATGAAAAATGGATGTTTAGAATGAATTCAACAAAAATTCACAAACTGTATATTTACTTATCATATTAAGAATGGTATAATGACAAAAATAAAAGACGGGAGAGAAAATATGACAAGAGTAAAATTAAGAGATAGAATTTTGCCTCAATACACAAAAGGGGAAGAAATTTTTAATATGACATCACATATTGTGGGAGCTGTTTTAGGAATTGTAGCAACTGTTTTGTGTATTGTATTTGCAGCAATTCATGGAAATGGATATGGTGTTGTGAGTGGTTCTATCTATGGTGCGACTATGATAATTTTATATACAATGTCTAGTATTTATCATGGATTAAGCCCTAAAAGATATTCTAAAAGAGTTTTTCAAGTATTAGATCATTGTTCTATATTTTTATTGATTGCAGGATCTTATACACCATTTGCACTATGTACATTAAGAGAATACAGTACAGCAATTGGTTGGACAATATTTGGTATTATATGGGCTATGGCAATATTGGGAATTGTATTGAATTCAATTGATATAAAAAAATTTAAAAAATTTTCAATGATATGTTATCTAGTTATGGGATGGTGTATTGTTGTAAAAATCAATTTATTACCACAATTATTAGGAATAGCAGGATTTAGTTTGTTATTGGCTGGAGGAATTGCTTATTCTATAGGAGCCATTTTATATGGTGTTGGAAAAAAACACAAATGGATGCATTCTATTTTCCATTTATTTATTTTATTAGGTAGCATATTACAATTTTTCTGCATATTATTATATGTCATGTAAAATAAGAATCCTAATCTTGATATATACGAAAAAATCTTATATGTGGCTAAGGTAAAATTTAAATTTTCTATAAAATAAAAAAGAAGGCTTCAAAAGCCTTCAAACACTCATAAATATACATTTATTTTACCACAAAAATAGTAAAAAATCAAGTAAAGGAAACTTAGAGAAAAAGAGAATATAAACGAAAAAATGAGATAAAATCATATAAAGAAAGAAAAGATATATTTTAAAAAGGAAAAGACATTTGTAAAATAAATTCAAATGTGTTAATATATAAATAATCTAATAAGGATTGCAAAATCCCTGCGTAGTACGTAAGAGCATAATTTTTAGAACCAACAAATTATAAGAGGGGCCGATCTCTCGAATATGGCGTGCATGCTCACAGTATATAGTGAGAAGCCCATAAGTATTTAGGTAGGCACCCACCTGTTTTTAGGAGCAGGTCCTTAAAAATTAAAAAGCTGACGGCTAAGGCGGGGCTTTTTTTATTTTAAGAAGAGAATACCAATAAAATAGATAAAAATGAGGAATAGCAAGATTTATCTTGCTATTTTTATGTTAATAGTATAAAATAAATGCAGGAAAGAAGGTGGTCATATGACAATTAAACAAGCTTTAATAAAAGGAGTTACTGTATTAAAACTAGAAAAGATTTCTACACCAAAGTTAAAGGCAAGATTATTGTTACAATATGTACTAAAAAAGCCAAGACAATATTTAATTGTGTATGACAATCAAAAATTAACAGAAAAAGAAGAGCAAGACTATTTAAAATATATAGAATTATTAACCCAAGGAGAACCAATAGAACATATTACACATCAAAAAGAATTTATGAAATTAAATTTTTATGTAGATGAAAATGTTCTAATACCAAGACAAGATACAGAAGTATTAGTAGAAGAGGTTATGAAAATAGCAAAAAAAATCAGGGCAAAAAAAATACTAGATTTATGTACAGGAAGTGGAGCAATTGCTGTATCTTTAGCAAAATATTTAGAAAATATACAATTAACTGCCCTAGATATTAGTGGAAAGGCATTAGATATTGCGATTGCGAATGCAAAAAATAATCATGTTCAAGATAAAATTACATTTGTAGAATCAAATCTCTTTCAAAATCTAGGACAAGAAAAATATGATATTATTGTTTCTAATCCTCCATATATTAGAAGAAAAGAATTAGAAACTTTGGATAGAGAAGTGAGAAAAGAACCAAGATTAGCATTAGATGGAGGAGAAGATGGATTATATTTTTATAGAGAAATTATAGATAGAGGATATGAATATTTAAAATATGGTGGATATATTTGTTTAGAAATTGGATATGATCAAAAAGAAGAAGTAATGCAAATTATAAAAGATA
>CALXLP010000089.1 GCA_944389225.1 uncultured Clostridia bacterium
TCATATATGAGGTGCTTACTCGCACCTATTTTTCAATGTACCACAACCTTATAGGTTGCATGGACTATATTATATCACTTTTCATCCACTTTTTCAAATTTTATGTTATCTTTTTTCAAGAAAATAAAATTTTTTAAGTAGGACTTGCGTATTTTTTCATTTTAGTATAATATAATAGCAGTAAATTAAAAGTATGCAAGAAAATATCTAGAAAGGAGGGCAATATTTCACTCATATATAGCGCCTGGACACTCTTTTGGGGTGTTGACGAGGTTCAGAGTTATCGAAAGATTCGGCGGATGCTCTGATGGCTTTCACTTATGGTCATGAGTATTGATTAAAGAGCAATAGTAATATTGTAACAAAGCTCAATACATATAGGTTTTATTTGCATACCTTTAATTCCCAAAAACAAATTTTAGGAGGATTTTATTATGTGTGGAATTGTAGGTTATATAGGAAAACAAAAAGCAAGTCCAATTTTAATTAATGGACTTTTAAGATTGGAATACAGAGGGTATGACTCTGCAGGTATTTCAACAATTGAACCAGAAGGTTTGGTTGTTATGAAAGATAAAGGAAGAGTAAAAAATTTATATAATATAAAAGGAATTAATGATTTAAAAGGTACTATTGGTATTGCACATACAAGATGGGCAACACATGGAAAACCATCTAAAGAAAATGCACACCCTCATCAAGATAATGCAAAATCATTCAGTGTTGTTCATAATGGTATTATTGAAAATTATAATGAATTAAAGAAATTCTTAATGGATAATGGATATACATTTTATTCTGATACAGATACAGAAATTGTTCCAAATTTAATTCATTACTATTATACAAAAGAGACAAAAGAAACAGGAAAAATGAAATTTTTAACAGCAGTAAAAAATGCTTGCTCTGATTTAAAAGGAAGTTTTGCCTTAGAAATTATTTGTAAAGATTTTCCTGATAATATGATTGTTGTTAGAAAAGATAGTCCTTTAGTTATTGGAAAAGGAATTGATGAAAATTATATTTCTTCAGATATTCCTGCTATTTTATCATTTACTAGAAATTTCTATCTTTTAAATGATTTAGAATATGTATTTTTATCAAGAGATTCTGCTGAATTTTATGATAAAGATTTAAATAAAATAGATAAAAAGACACAAAGTATTGAATGGGATGCTGCTAGTAGTGAAAAAAATGGTTATGAAGATTTTATGCTAAAAGAAATTCATGAGCAACCAACAGCGATTCGTGAAACCATTGGTGCTAAATTTAGTGAAAACACAAAATGCGAGTTTGATGAATTGAAATTCACAAAAGAATATTTATCAAGTTTAAATAAAATTTACATTGTTGCCTGTGGTACAGCAATGCATGCTGGATTAGCAGGAAAAAATATTATTGAAAAACTTTGTAGAATTCCAACTGAAGTAGATATCGCTTCTGAATTTAGATATAGAGATCCATTAATCGATGATAAAACATTATGTATCTTTATTTCTCAATCAGGAGAAACAGCAGATACCATTGCCGCATTAAAATTATCAAAACAAAAAGGTGCAAAAACACTTGCCATTTCTAATGTTATTGGAAGTTCTATTACAAGAGAAGCAGATTATTCTATTTATACACATGCTGGACCAGAAATTGCAGTTGCTTCTACAAAAGCATATACTTCACAAGTGGTTCTAATTGTTATATTGGCTATTTATTTTGCAGAAATACTAGAAAAAAATTCTGAAATGCTATATGAATTAAAGAAAGAAATTTTAGATTTACCAGGAAAAATTGAAGAATGTCTAAAATTAGAAGATATTGTTAAACAATTTTCAAAAAGAATTTATCAAGAAAAAGATATTTTCTTTATTGGTAGAGGTATTGATGAAACTGTTGCTAAAGAAGGTTCTTTAAAACTAAAAGAAATTTCATATATTCATTCAGAAAGTTATGCAGCAGGTGAATTAAAACATGGACCAATTGCTTTAATCGAAAAAGATATAACAGTTGTAGGTATTATGACAGAACCTACCTTAGTTGAGAAAACAGTTAGTAATCTTCAAGAAGTTATCACTCGTGGAGCAAAAACTTTAATTATTACTAACCAAAAAATTGATAAATCTATGTTTGATACTGTACTAGAAATTCCTGAGACTAGTCCATATATTTCACCAATCTTATCAATTATTCCTTTACAGTTATTATCATACTATATTTCAAAGGAAAAAGGATTAGATGTTGATAAGCCAAGAAACTTAGCAAAATCTGTTACGGTTGAATAAAATTTGAAAATATATGTAAATATAAAAAAGACCATTTCATTAATTTTGATTTGGTCTTTTTTTATTTTCTAATTAAAATCTATTAATTTTAAAACTTCTTTAAAACTTGCATTATTAGTTAATACAATATCAAAAGTTTTGTTATATTTTTCTAAATTAGATTCTATATTTTCTTCTAAAAATCCTATCGTAATGGTATGATTTAACTTTTCTTTTGATACCATGTTAACATCATCTGGTATATCTCCTAGTAATACTATATACTTTTTATCTTCTATTTTTTCTTTTACTTCTTTAGAAAACTCTATTTTATTTTTATTATATGGTGTCACATTTGTTACATCATTTTCTTTTTTTCCATTCATATCTAACTCATTAGCATATATGTGAATATTATCATAAAATGTATGATTTTGTTTTAAATATTCTTCTATTACATTTTTTATACTACTAGATATAATGATAACTGGAATATTGTTTTCATACATCTCTCTAAAAAATTCTTTTGCGCCATCACGCAATGTTAAATCTGTTTTTTCTACTGCTCTTTCTAATATATCTTTATTAAAATGACAATCTCTTAATAAATCCATATATGCCATAAATCTTTGCTCAAAAGCCTTTTCTTTCGCTTCATTGCTTTCATTTTTACTTAATTCAGTTTCATCATGTATCTCAGCATATTTTTTTTCAAATTCTTTTCCCAATAATCCTGAATAGTATAGTACTCTCCATGCACTAATACTTTGAGCTTCTGTTATGGTTCTATCAAAATCAATCATTACATAAAAATTATTTTTATGTAGTTTTATATCTTTTAATTTTTCCTTATGATTTATATACTCCATTATTTTGCTCCTTTTATTATTTCTTTTATGTATTCCTATCCTATCAGAAAATTCAACATAATTCAATAGTCGCTTTATTTTTCCTTTATCCTATTAATAATTTTACAATAATTAAACAAACCGCTCCTGGTAATCCTAATAATCCTATTATGAGACTATTAATAATATTTAAACCTATATGAAATCCAAAATTAGCACCTATTAGGTTAATTACATATATCATCAACCCACCAAATATTGAATTAATAATGAGTTTCAATATTTTTTTAAGTGGAACAATAAAAATTCTTCCAACGATAAATATAAAACAGATACAAGCTAAATATGTAATTATATTTAAATCCATTTTCTACCTCCAATTGATAACATATATATTCTCTTACTCATTATTATGCTATCAATTGGACAAATAGACCTATCCGACTTCTTCATCACTAGAAAGTCTATATTTTATATCATTAATCATATCTACTGTA
>CALXLP010000090.1 GCA_944389225.1 uncultured Clostridia bacterium
CTTTTTATATTGCTATTACTGTTTTTTATTGGTATAATTTGAGTATAAAAAGTCGTAGAGTATTGTACTCCACGACTTTTTCTGTGTTTTCTATTATTTTTTATTTTCAAATTTCATAAAATTCGTATCTATTTTCCTGTTGAGATTTCCATTTTTTTATTCATCCTAATTATCATATTTTTATTATATACGGAAATACTAATAGTTAATAGAAATTGAATTTTGCAATTAAATGAAAGGAATGGTATGTATATGAATCAAATTATCAATATCGACTTGAACAAACATATAGACCAATCAGAAGATTCTAATAATCAATATCCAATCCCTTCTAAAAAATATTCTTATAAGAAGATTTTTAATATTCAATTTTTTCTTTCTATTATTGCTATACTTATCATTACTTCTGTTTTTACTTATTACAAAATTTCTTTAAATCATAAAGAGGATTTTTCTAATTTATTAATTAATAATTATAGTATCACCAAATTGTATTCAAACAATACCAATAGTGATGCAAATACTTCTGCACTTGAACCTAATAGCATTATTGGTATTATTGAAATACCTGTTTTAAATATTTCTTATCCCATTTTTAATGAATTAACTGATGAATTATTAAAAACTTCTCCCTGTCGATTCTTTGGAGATTTTCCTTTTGTAAATCCTAATAGTCCAAATTTATGTATTGCTGGACATAATTACGATAATGATAAATTTTTTAGCCAAATTAAAGATTTAAATGTAGATGATAAAATATATGTATATGATACTTCTGATAATCAATACACATATTCTGTTATTAAAAATTATGAAGTAAAATCTGATGATCTATCTCCTGTATATCATACAATTACAGATTCTTTTGAATTAACTTTAGTTACCTGCAATAATTTTAACGGTAATCGAATTATTATAAAAGCAAAAATTGAAGATGTTTAATCATCTTCAATTCATTTTATTCTTATTTATTTTAATCAATATTTCTATAATCTTTTATTTTCTTATATGCATAAATTGCTGAAATTGCAAATACGACAACTAATAACACTGTTGGTAAAGAATCTCCTATACCTGTATTTGGTAAAGTGTTTGTTCTGTTCGCAGTATTACTTGTATTTTTTAATGCATTTATGTTTTGAACATTGCTTGCATTAGAGTTTGTATTTCTTGTATTTGTATTTCCAGAGTTCGTGTTTCCTGTGTTTCCTGTATTTGTAGTAGTATTATCACCTAAAATATCTTCAAAACCTTCATCTGTTGCTGCATATACTGGTGTTATTGCAAATATAAGCATTGCACACATTAAAATTACTAAAAAACTTTTTAAAATAATTGATTTTTTCATATTACCTCTCCTTACTTCAAATAGTATATTTTTTTCGATTACTCTATAAACAATTATTATTATAGCACGTTTTTTTAATAATTGCAAGTCCACAAACACACTATTGTCTATCTTTTGTTACATTATCATTATAATATACTTATTTTATTTTTTCGTCAATACATTTTTTTGATTTTTTTATTACATTTTTATTACAAGAATATGACCTGATTTATACATTAAATTTAAATAACACAATATCTCCATCTTGCATAATATAATCTTTTCCTTCTGATCTAACTAATCCTTTTTCTCTTGCAGCAACCATTGAGCCTTGTTCTACTAAATCTTTAAAAGAGACAACTTCTGCTTTGATAAATCCTCTTTCAATGTCTGAATGTATCTTTCCTGCTGCTTGTGGGGCTTTTGTCCCTTTCTTGATTGTCCATGCTCTAACTTCTGGTTCTCCGGCTGTTAGGAATGACATTAGTCCTAATAAATCATAACTTTTTTTGATAACTTTATCTAGTCCTGATTCTTCTAATCCTAACATTTCTAGCATTTCTTTTTTATCATTATCATCTAATCCTGATAATTCTTCTTCTACTTTTACACATAATGGTATTACTTCTGCATTTTCTTTTGCAGCATATTCTTTTACTTTTTTGACCATTGGGTCATTTTCTGCATCACTTAATTGTTCTTCAGATACATTTGCAATATATAATATTGGTTTTGTTGTCAATAAAAACATATCTTTTACTAAAGCTTGTTCATCTTCATTAAAGTCAATAGCTCTTGCTGAAATTCCATTTTCTAAACTTTCTTTTATTTTTTCTAACAAATCAATTTCTTCTTGATATTTTTTATCTGCTTTTAAATTTTTCTTTGCTTTATCTAATCTTTTATTAACAGTTTCAATGTCTGCAAATATTAATTCTAAATTAATCGTTTCAATATCTCTTACTGGATCTATACTTCCATCAACATGCACAATATTAGAATCTTCAAAACATCTTACTACTTCACATATAGCATCTGTTTCACGAATATGTGATAGAAACTTATTTCCTAGTCCTTCTCCTTTACTTGCTCCTTTTACCAATCCTGCTATATCTACAAATTCTATAACCGCATGAGTTGTTTTTTGTGGATGATACATATTGGTTAATACATCTAATCTCTCATCTGGAACAGGTACAACTCCAACATTTGGTTCTATTGTACAAAATGGATAGTTGGCACATTCTGCACCTGCTTTTGTTATACTATTAAATAATGTGCTTTTTCCTACATTTGGTAATCCAACAATTCCTAACTTCATTTTTCCATACCCTCTTTTTTATTACATATCTTTTCTTATATTTCATAAATTCATAAAAAATAAATTTACTAGGGTATTTTATCACAGTTATATTTCTTAGTCAAATTATTTTATATAAATAGAAGGGTCTATTGCAATAGAATCTTTTAATATTTCAAAATGCAAGTGTGGTTCATCTGCAATTTCAAATACAGCACTATTTCCAACAGTTCCTATAGATTGTCCTTTTTCCACTGTTTCTCCTTCTACAACAAATTCAGAAGTTAATAAATTAGAATATACAGTTTGATACGTATCATCATGTTCAATAACAATTGTTAAACCATATCTAGGGTCATTTTTTATAGATTTTACAACACCTGCTTCTGCTGCTTTTACAACTGTTGTTTTATCTGCTTTTATATCAATTCCATTATGTGTAACCCATTCTTCTAATGTTTCTGAATATACCAAATTATCTTGTGCAAATTCTTTCACAATCTCTCCTTCTACAGGTCTTTGGAATGATAATTCTTTTACTTCTTGTGTTTCTTGTTGCTCTTGACTTGTTGTATTTTGTGTTGTATTTGTATTTACACTACTACTTTCTATACTTTCATTACTACTTGTATTTTGTATAGTTTCATTTTGTACATTTTCTTGTTTAGCCTCTTCTTCACTTTCTTCAACAGTTTTTCCAATTTCTGTACTAGCACTTTCTGTTTCTTCATTATATTCATTTGTATCTCCAATCATATCTGTCATTTGATCTAATGTCATTGTTTCATCTTTTACATCTTGATTTATTTTTTGACTATATAGTAGAAGAGAAATGATGATAATGGCAATAACAATTGCTCCCATTACTACATAAGAAATAATTTTGTCATTTATATTTTTTTCCCCTATATTTTTTAAATGAATATCCTTTTTCATATAATCCTCCTTAAATACTTT
>CALXLP010000091.1 GCA_944389225.1 uncultured Clostridia bacterium
ATCTGCACCAAAGTAATATCAAGAGTTTAAATTAATTCTCTTGGTATTATTTTTTTGTCTAAATTTACTAAAATGCCTCTTAATACTTGAATTGTAATGTGTTTTATTAATTGAATAATATTTTGTTTAATGATACAATACAGGGGAATAGTAATTTATGGGGTGATTTGATGAAAAAAATAGTTATAAATTTAATAGTTATTATTATTAGCCTTATAATCGCTAATTTTTTAAATAAGGGGTGTCTTTATTTAGTAGATAAATTTGATTTAATCAGTGATAATGCTAGATTAGGAGTTTTATTTATACCATTTATTATATATGGTATTATTTTATTTGTTATAGACCCTTATATTATTAAGTTAATAGATAAAAAGTTAGAAGAATAAAGAAATATGACAATTTGAGGTGAAGATAAGATTATGGAAAAGTTTAATTTAGATAGATTTGTAAAAGCACAAGAAAGAGATTATAATATAGCATTAGCAGAAATTAAAAATGGAGTTATAGGTTTTGCTATTGGTGATGCATTAGGTGTACCGGCAGAATTTAAGTCAAGGACAGAATTAAAATTAAATCCTATAATAGATATGATAGGGGATGGAACATATAATGTACCGGCAGGAACTTGGTCAGATGATACATCTATGACACTTGCTACAATAGATGCCATTATAAGTACAAAAACAATAGATGTTAACACAATGGCTAGCAAATTCTTAGACTGGTTTAGAAATGCAGAATATACAGCAACCAATGAAGTTTTTGACATTGGAAGAACTACATTACAAGCACTTGCAAAGTATGAAATGAATTTAGAGGATGCCAGTAGTTGTGGTGCAAATAATGAATGGAGTAATGGCAATGGTTCACTTATGAGAATGTTACCTATTGCATATTATATTTATTATAAACATATTACAAATAATGAAGAAATTTATAATATAGTAAAGCAAGTCTCTTCAATAACACATGCGCATGAAGTCAGTATTTTAGGATGTTATATATATGTTAGATATGTATTAGAATTATTAGATGGAATAGATAAAATAAAAGCATATAAAGATATACAACAATTAGATTATGGTATGTTTAGTTCATCTACTATTGATAAATACAGCAAAATTTTGCAAAAAAATATACAAAATGTGGATGAAGAAAATATATCATCAAATGGATATGTAGTAAGTACATTAGAAGCTACATTATGGTTATTTTTAAATTCAAATGATTATAATACAACTATACTGAAATCTGTAAATTTAGGAGAAGATACAGATACTGTTGCAGCTTGCACAGGTGGAATACTTGGAATATATTATGGAATTGAAAGCATAAAAGATACTTGGAAACAAAATTTAAAAAAATATGATTATATTGTTAATTTATGTGATAAATTCGATAAAACAATAAAATGATAAAAGAGGAATTTATAAAATGAAAGATAAAATACAACAATTTAAACAATTTGTAAATGAAAGCAACAACATTGTATTCTTTGGTGGAGCAGGAGTTTCCACAGAAAGTGGTATTCCAGATTTTAGAAGTAAAGATGGGTTATATAATCAAAAATATGATTATCCACCAGAAGAAATTCTTAGTCATACATTTTTCATAAATCATACAGAAGCCTTTTATAAGTTCTATAAAGATAAAATGAACTCTTTAAAATATGAACCAAATATAACACATATAAAATTAGCAGAACTTGAGAAAAAAGGAAAATTAAAAGCAGTGGTGACACAAAATATTGATGGCTTACATCAAAAAGCAGGTTCTAAAAATGTGTATGAATTACATGGAAGTGTATTAAGAAATTATTGTATGAAATGCCATAAGTTTTATGATGCAGAATATGTATTTACTAGTAAAGGAATTCCCAAATGCACTTGTGGTGGAATTATAAAACCAGATGTTGTGTTATATGAAGAAGGTTTAGACGAGGAAACACTAGAAAATGCCATTTGGGCGATTCAAAATGCAGATTTAATGATTGTGGCAGGAACTTCTTTAACAGTACAACCTGCAAGTAGTTTATTAAATTATTATTTAGGAAATAAGTTAGTGTTAATCAATAGAGATGTAACACCTTATGATAATAGGGCAGATTTAGTGATACATGAAAGTTTAGGAAACGTATTTGAAAATATATAATATAGGAGAAAGAAAATGTATTATACATATATGTTGAGATGTTCAGACAATTCCATTTATACAGGTATGACAAACAATTTAGAAAAACGAATAGAAGAACATATATCAAAAGATAAAAAGGGAGCCAAATATACTAAATCACATGAAGTTATTAAATTAGAAATTGCATGGAAAAGTAAAGATAAATCTTTGGCTTGTAAATTAGAGTATCAAATTAAAAACTTAACAAAACAGCAAAAAGAAAATTTAATAAAAGAAAAAAAGCTAAGTACATATTTTAAAGGAAAAATAGATTGTAGAAGATATAGGGTATGTGTATTGTAATAGATACAAAATAGAACAAATAAAAGCCACCGTCTCTTGGAAAAGACGAGTGGCTTTTATTTGTTAAAAGAGACTTCCGAAAAAATCTCTCAGGAAGGAGACGAATTCTCCTCCCAACCATCCCATAGCATATAGTATTACACAAATTCCTATGGTGATGATTACAAAAGAAACTAAGCAACCTAAACAACATCCCCAATCAGAGGGACTAAGTTTAGGCGAACTATTTTTGTTGGAGCTAGACGACTGATTTGCGGAATTGAAAAGATCTGCATAGCTTACTTTCTCAAATTGTGCAAAGTCATCAAGCTTCGTGTTACCGTAAAATCGACGCTCAGCCTGGCTAGCAAGCTCCTTAGAGTATCTTCCTGAATAAATTAATTCAGAATTATACCAATAGGACATCTTGTCGCCTTTGTACCGAATCACCATCTTAGTATCAGGTGATTGATAAGTAATATTAGTATAGCCTTCCTCGTCGACATAACGGGTATATTGTTCTGTTGTTATTTTGCTACTCATTCTTCTAAAAAACCCTCCTTTGATTGATATACATATTATACCACAAAATGGCTCTATAAGCAAACAAAAGAGTGCTTATAGACCTAAATAGAAAGATATATATGTGAGTTATCAAAAAATATCTTTTTTAAAAGAATGAAAATATATGAAATTATATAAAAAGCTTGAAAAAATAAAGAAAACCTGATATATTTAGCTCAAAAGGAGAAAGAAAATGAAAGAAATAAATCAACAAGAAAAAATAGAAGAAATGAGTCCAGAAGAAAAAAGAAAAGAAGAAAAGAAAAAAATGAGTCCGCAAGCAAAATATAGAGAATTAACTTCATCAATACAAGTTTTATCTATTAGAGCGATAGCAGAAGGCAAGCAAGAAATATATGAAAGGTTAAGAAGATTAGCAAAATATTTGGAAGAGGTAAGAGCACAAAGACATTTATGCATGTTATCAGAAAAAGATAGAACTGAAAAAGTAAGATATAATGAATTATTAGAATATATTGATAAACAATATGACGGAACAGAAGTGACTTTAAAAGAAATATGCAGGGAATTAGATAAAAGAGAAGATATTGATGAAGTATTAAAAT
>CALXLP010000092.1 GCA_944389225.1 uncultured Clostridia bacterium
AGAAAAAAAGGAGATTCAAAGCTAGGAACTCGTACAGAAATGAAAAACATGAACTCTTTTAGAAGTATCACAAGAGCTATTGAATATGAAATTGATAGACAAATTGATGTCATTGAAGATGGTGGAGAAGTAGAACAAGAAACATTAAGATGGGATGATGTATCAGGAAAAACATTCCCTATGAGAGATAAAGAAGATGCACAAGATTATAGATACTTCCCAGATCCAGACTTGGTTGCAATCAAATTATCAGAAGAATATATTGAAAATATTAAAAAATCATTACCAGAATTACCAGAAAGCAGAAAAGAAAGATATTTAAAAGAATATGGATTATCAGAAAAAGATGCTAATATTATTACAGCATCAAAATACTTATCAGATCTATTTGAAGGAGCTATTAAAGTATGTAATAATCCAAAAGCTGTTAATAACTGGATTATATCTGATATATCAAGAATTTTAAATGAAACAGAAATGGAACCAATTGAAATTCCATTTGATAGTAATCAATTAGGAAAATTAATCATCTTAATTGATAAAGGAACCATTAGCTCAAGTATTGCCAAAAAAGTATTAGTAGAAATGTTTGAACATCCAAGAGATCCAGAAGACATCATCGATGAAAAAGGGTGGGTACAAATTTCTGATGAAGGAGCTATCAAAGAAGTCGTATTAAAAGTATTAGAAGCAAATCCACAATCAGTAGCTGATTATAAAGGTGGAAAAGATAAAGCATTAGGATTCTTAGTAGGACAAGCTATGAAAGAAACCAGAGGAAAAGCAAATCCTAAAATGTTAAATGAAATGTTCTTAGAAGAATTGAAACGTTAGGGACGTGCCAAATCGGTCTAAAATGGTCCAAAAGGGACAGACCTTCAGAAAAGAGAGTTTTGAGTTTGTTTACAAAATCCCTTTTCTTTAGGCCTGTTCTTTTTGGTTGACAATTTAGTAAAATTGCTACTGTTCGTTTAATTTTTCTACAACATTTTTTGCTTCTTCATATCCTTCTAAGGTACTTAACTTTACACTTTCAAAATCTACATAAATTTTATTTTTGTAAATATAGATATCAACTGGAATATTTACTGCCTTTTCGACAGGATAAGTGTGAGAGTCTAATATCAATTTTAATATTTCATATGCATTATTATCTTGCAAGTTATAGATATTTTTAACTTTTCCTTCATAAACGATAGTAACGTAATATATGTTATAACCAGAATCCCTATTTTGGATGTGACCATGTCGTTTAAATGCAGAATATAAAAAGATTGTAGCGATAGCAATGGAAACGATGCCGTTACGAATATGAGCACGATGACCATATTGACTAAATCCTGTATCTACTATATAGGCAGTGTCCTTTTTTCCAATATTTTTTATATATTCATATTCTTTATTATTTTTAGGAAATAAATAAAGGGATAATGCGATTATTCCAAATATACAACTATAACCAAACGCAATAATTAACAGAGCTAAAATTGATTTTGTCACAAAAAAGATACATACTGATAAAAGTATTGTACCAATTAACCATATAATCAATAATAAATATCTTACTTTTTTATTTGTAAAAATGCCATCGGTTTGCAATTCTTGTAATCTATATTTTTCTTCCATGATTTTTTCTCCTGAGAAATAGTTATATTTATACTATTATTAATTATATGATAGTAAAATTTATTAGTCAATAACCATATTTATTAACATTATTATGATAATAAAAACCAGAAAAAGGATGAATTTTGAGTATGTATACCAATTGCTTTTTTGGCCTGTCCCTTTTGGACCATTTTGGACCGATTTGGCACGTCCCAAATGAACAAATTTTAGTAAACTAATTGCAAAAAAGAGAAACTTGTGATATAAAAGATACAAGTATATTTATACGAATTTTCTACGAAAACAAAAGGAAAACGAGGTGAAAACATGATAAAGGCTTATGCAAAATCAGATATAGGTAAGGTAAGAGACATTAATCAAGATTATTACTATATATCGAATTCTTTGGATGAAGTTCAACTATATATGTTAGCAGATGGAATGGGTGGATATAAAGGCGGAGAAATTGCCAGTAAACTTGCCATTCAATCAGCCAAAAGTTATATAGAAAATAATTTTAAAGAAATTCCAAAAGATAAAGAAAGTATTATCCAATTAGTAGGTAGTAGTATGGAATATGCCAATATGGTCGTATATGAAAAGTCAAAAGAAGATCCTGAATTAGAAGGAATGGGTACTACTTTAGAAGTTTGTTTAATATATAATAATAGAGCCTTTATCGGTCATGTTGGAGACAGTAGGATATATAGAATTAGAAAAGATTTTATGAGAAAATTAACACAAGACCATAGTTATGTACAAAAATTAGTAAAGGATGGGACTATTACACAAGAACAAGCAGAACATCATCCACAAAAAAATATGTTAATGAAGGCTTTAGGTTGTAATGCTTTTGTAGAACCAGATGTGATGGTAAAAGGATTTTTGAAAGATGATATATTAATCATGAATTCAGATGGATTAACCAATCTGGTTTCACAAGAAGAAATCTTTAAATGGGCGAAAAAAGATATTGAGCAAGCCCCAAAAGAATTAGTAAAATTAGCAAATGATAATGGTGGCTATGACAATATTACAGTTATTGTTATCAAAAATATATAATAATCAAAAGCAATCTACATATTAAACATATTAAGGAGAGATAAATATGATTTTAGAAGGAAAAATATTAGGTAATAGGTACGAAATTATCGAAAAAGTTGGTAATGGAGGAATGGCTACAGTTTATAGAGCTGAGGATAAAGTGTTAAAAAGAAATGTGGCTGTAAAGGTTTTAAAAGATGAATTTACAACAGATGAGGAATTTATTAAACGATTTGAAATAGAAGCACAATCAGCAGCAAGACTAACACATCCTAATATCGTATCTATTTATGATGTTGGTTCAGAGGATAATCTATATTATATCGTCATGGAATTAATAAGGGGAAAAACACTAAAAGAAATTATTGTAGAAGAAAGAGGACCACTTCCATGGAAATGGTCAGTAAATGTGGCTATCCAAATTGCTTCTGCGTTAGAGATGGCACATAAAAACAATATTATACATAGAGATATAAAACCACATAATATTATCATAACAGAAGATGGTATCGCAAAGGTGACAGATTTTGGGATTGCAAAAGCAGTTTCAAATTCCACAATTACAGCTTTTGGAACAACCATTGGTTCTGTGCACTATTTTTCACCAGAACATGCAAGAGGTGGATTTACAGATGCAAAATCAGATTTATATTCTTTGGGGGTTGTTATGTATGAAATGGTAACTGGAAGAGTTCCATTTGATGCAGATACACCAGTTTCTGTTGCATTAAAACATATGCAAGAAGAACCAGAAGAACCAATAGAATTAAATCCAAATTTACCATCAGCAGTTAATAGAATTATTATGAAAGC
>CALXLP010000093.1 GCA_944389225.1 uncultured Clostridia bacterium
TCATATAAATTTGCTAATATTCCTGTTTTTTCACGTTTTCTAATTGCTATTTCATTTTTATATTTTAAGATAAAAACAGTTTTGTTTTCAATCTTTCTTTTTTGTTTTTTCACTCTAACAGGTATTTCATTTGTTAGATTTTCTTTATTTGCTATACAAAATTCTTGAATGGGACATGCTTCACACAATGGAACTGTATTAGGCAGGCAAATTTTTTCTCCCAATTCCATTAATCCTTCGTTAAAATCACCTGGTTCATCAGGCATGATTTCTAATAATTTTTTCGTAATTTTTCTTTTTGTTTCTAATAATAACACATCTTCTTTACTGGCAAGTACTCGAGAAACTACCCTCAATACATTTCCATCTACTGCTGGTACTTTTTCCTTGTAACTAATTGATGCAATAGCGCCTGCTGTATATTCTCCGATTCCTGATAATTTTAATAATTCTGCATAACTAGTAGGTAACTTTCCATTATATTCTTGCTCAATTTGTATTGCTGCTTTTTTTAGATTTTTTGCTCTACTATAATATCCTAATCCTTCCCACAATTTTAATAACTTCTCTTCTGGTACATCTGCCAAATCGTGTATAGTTGGCAATTCTTTCATAAATCTTGTATAATATTTTTTTACTGCTTCAATTCTTGTTTGTTGTAACATAATTTCTGAAACCCATATATGATAAGGTTCTTTATCTTGTTTCCAAGGTAATGTTTTTTCCTGCTCTTGATACCATTTTACGACTAGTTCTACGATTCCGCTTTAATTCTTTTTTCATTTTCTGCTCCTAAATTTATTATTTTACACCATATTCCGTTTGTTCAGGTCCTCTTTTTTCAGGATTTTCTTCCATCTCTTTTTCAAAAGCTTTTTCTGCTTTACGATGTCTTTCTAATACTTCTTGATACATTTCTGGAGAAATATCAAAATTCAGTTTTTCTCTAAAACTTTCTGGATTCGCAGTTGTTCTCGTTTTTCTTTCAGGTTGTTCATTATATTCATTCTGTTTTCTTGCCACTCCTGTCTTATTTATTGTTTTCTCTTGCATTTGAGCTGCCATATCCCTTTCTGTATCTACTTTAGCATTAGTATCTTTCTGTTCTTCAAGTGTTTCCTTACCAAGCCTTTCCGTATCAAGCATGGCTTCTTCATTTTCTTCTATTGCTATCTCTCCATTTTCTGCTACAAAATATGGAATTTGAAAATCAAAAAAATTTTCAACATAATTATCATCTAATTGTTCTATACCTGGCATTTCCATACCTTCTATAGCTTTTCCGTTTTCGTCATATTCATAACTATCCATTAGCTGACCATTATCATAATTATCAATCGTTATTCCTCTAGGCGTTTTTGTTATCTTAAAAGAAATTTGACCATTTATTCTTTTATAGTACATTTCATTTCCTTTTCCATCTCTTTGAAAAACAGTTTGTTCTCTATCTCCTGTATTTTTATTATCTTGAGTCATTTCCTTTCTCTGCTCTTCTAATTCTCCTCCTAGAGTTTTTGTAACTTCTCTCATTTGATATTTACCATCATCATTTTCCAATGCACCTATTGTTTCAATATCTTGTGTTCCATTTTCAATGTCCGAACGCCATGTAATTATTCTGTTTCCAATATCATTACCACTATAGTCTTTTAGGATTTGCTGTTGTTTTTCAATATATATTGTTCCATTTTCTTCTCGAGTATACCCTAATTGTTTATGATTTTCTACTTTCTCGTCTTCTTGTTCTTGTCTTTGCAATTCAGGATAATTTGCAATAATGGAAGTATAAATTTGCTCAATTTTTTGAACTTGTTGATGGTAATTAGCCACATTTTTATCGAGACTCTCTAACCTTTTTTGCTTATCCGCCATCAATTGTTCAAAAGATTTTTGAGTTCCATCAGAATTATATTCATATTTTAAGATAGAATTTTCAATTACACTTGGGGTTATATTGGGATTATTAGCCAATGCACTTTCCATATTTTGATTAAAATATTCTGTCACTTTCACTTGTTTTCCATCAACTATAAAGGTCAATTCTTCTAATGGTTTCACATTTTCTTTCTCATTTCTATTAGCTGTTTCTTGAAGTGTAGCAAAAAAAGATGGATTATCTTTTTCAATAGTTGTATAAGTTTTTATATATTCTAAAGCTTCTCGATATTGATAATCATAAGCATCCACTTCTCTCGGCATATTTTTATAATTATGACTATCTCTATAAAATGTTTCATCAGTAATAACCATTGCTTGTTTTAACCATATTAATGCATTTGTATCTGAAACCTCTGATTTTACTTCTGTCACCTCATTTTGATATGCATGTTTCATCTCATGACATACATTTGCTATTAAATGATATAAAGAATCCAAACTACTCTCAAATGTCATTTCTCCTTGTTTTGCAGTCTTATTCCTATTTGCTAAATATTGTCTATACCATTCATTACCATTTATTCTTACTAAATGTTCATAACGTTTTTTCTCATCATTATAAATGATATTAGAATCTCCCCCTGCTGCTTTACTTTTTAAATTATCCCAATCAATTTTTAGTTGAATTGGCAAATTTAATCCTAATCTTTCTTTTTCTTGCTTAACAATTAGTGCCAACAATTTATCTAATTCTTCTTGTGATAAATTTTTATAATTATTAAATAATTCTTGTAATTCTTTATTCTTTTGCATACTTTCTCTCCAAACTAATATTTTTCTTAATTATTTTAACTTAAACCATTTTAAAATATGATTAATTATTTTCTTTATGAAAGATTCTTTATATATCATCATTTCCGTATGATTTATTGTATCATCCTTATTTTCATTTAGTTTTTTAGCTGATACTGCATTTTCATTATGTTTTGCCTTAGTTTCTTTTTCCTTTATTTGTTTATCATATTCTTCTTTTGCTTTTATTTTTTTTCTTTGTGTCTCAGTTGCCCAATAATCTCTAAACAAAATCGCAATTATAACTTTCGCTTTTTTTGAAACATTCTGCTCATTTAATGTCTTGGTTATATCATAATGAAATGTATAATTTTTATTGCAATTTGCTTTAAATAATTCTATCTTTTCACTTGGTATTTTATTATAATCTTCCTGTGAAATATATTTCAATATTTCTAATACTTCAGTGTACGCATTTGCATATTCTAATTCCACCATATTTTTTTTATCTCCCATTTTTATATTATTCTTTTATATTATATATTACTTCTACTACAATATCTAGAAAATAATCAAAAAATCACAGATAATTTTTTATCTTTGATTTCTTGGTCTATGTATTATTTGTATCTTCTATAATAACATCACCATCATGAAGTGTTTTATATTTAA
>CALXLP010000094.1 GCA_944389225.1 uncultured Clostridia bacterium
TGGAGTATCTGCAGTAGCAGCAGCTGCACCAGCAGCTGGAGCAGTAGCTGGAGGAGATGCAGCAGCTGAAAAATCATCATATGATGTTGTTTTATCAGAAGCTGGAGATCAAAAAATTAAAGTTATCAAAGTTGTTAGAGATGCAACAGGATTAGGATTAAAAGAAGCTAAAGAATTAGTTGACGGAGCTCCAAAAACAATTAAAGAAGGAGTTTCTAAAGACGAAGCAGAAGAATTAAAAGCTAAATTTGCAGAAGTTGGAGCAGTTGTTGAATTAAAATAATTTGTTTCCATATATATGAAGCGTGTTATTATCGATATAATAACACGCTTTTTTGTATTTTAGAAAAAATATAAAAAAAGTGTGCTATTGTTCTTTTAGGGGTAGAAAAAAAGATAAAAGTATAATATAATGTCGGTATAAATAATGTACACTTGTTATATGTAATATGATAATATAACAAGCATAAAGGATTTATGTGTTGAAGAAAGGAGGAATATCTATGAAGTATATTGGTATTGTTGTTGCTATGGATGAAGAAAGGCAAGAAATACTAGACTTAATGACAGAAACAGAAGTAAAGCAAATTTATAATTTACGATTTATAACCGGAAAAATACAAAAGAGAAATTGTGTGTTAATAAAAAGTGGAGTAGGAAAAGTAAATGCAGCAAGGACTACACAAATCTTAGTGGATAATTTCGATTTAGATTTTGTGATTAATGCAGGAGCTGCTGGGGCTGTTAATTATTTACTAAATATAGGAGATGTCGTTATTGCCAAACATGTTGTTCAACATGATTTTGATATAACAGCATTTGGGCATAGTAAAGGATATATTACAGGTGTAGGAGATAAAATCATATGTGATAGAGGCTTAGTGGCTGCTTTTGAAAATATGATAAAAAACATGGAAGAAAGAATGTATCAGATAAAAATGGGAATTGTAGCATCTGGTGATATATTTTGTACACAAATAGAAATGAAAAACAAAATTAATGCCAAATTTAATGCAGATGTTGTAGATATGGAATGTGCTTCTGTAGGACAAGTATGTTATCTAGATGATATTCCTTTTATTAGTATTCGATGCATATCAGATATTCCTAATGGTGGAAATGAAACAACATTTGATGAAAACTTAAAATTAGCTTCAAAAAGATGTGCCAATATCATCAATGAGTTCTGTTCTTAAAATTTAATTTCTAATTGCATAATTACATAAACAAATGTAAATAATGTATATAATAGAAAGGAGTGATTTTTTTGGATAGAAAAATCAGAGTACTACAATATGGTACAGGAAAAATGAGCATATACACAATGAGATATGTATATGAAAAAGGTGCAGAAATTGTAGGAGCAATTGATGTAAATCCAAATGTAATAGGAAAAGACATCGGAGAAATTATGGGCTGTGAAAATAAAGGTGTAAAAGTAGTTAGTTTAGAAGATGCTGAAAGTATGATAAAAGAAACAAAACCAGATATAGCAATTGTCACGACGATGAGTTTAATTGCAGATGTAGAAGAAGCACTTATGTTATGTGCTAAACATGGAATTAATGCCATAACGACTTGCGAAGAAGCATTTTATCCTGAAAATTCAAATCCAGGTGTAACGCAAAAATTAGATGAGATGGCAAAGAGTACAAATTGTACAATAACAGGAAGTGGTTATCAAGATATTTATTGGGGACAATTAATCTCAAGCATTGCAGGTTCAACTCATAAAATAACGAAAATAAAAGGAAGTTCAAGCTATAATGTAGAAGACTATGGAATTGCATTAGCAAAAGCACATGGAGCTGGTTTAACATTAGAAGAGTTTGATAAACAAGTGGCATCCTTAGATAGAATTTCAGATGAAGAAAGACAAGATGTCATTAATAAAGGAGAATATTTACCTTCATATATGTGGAATGTCAATGGATGGTTATGTGCAAAACTAGGATTAACAGTAAAATCACAAACACAAAAAACAGTGCCTCAAACATATACGGAAGATATTGAGTCTTCAACTTTAGGGATGACTGTAAAGGCAGGAACAGCAACGGGGATGAGTGCTGTGGTAACAACTGAAACAGAAGAGGGAATAACCTTAGAAACACAATGTATTGGAAAGGTATATTCTAAAGAAGATTTTGATAAAAATGAATGGACAATTGAGGGGGAACCAAATACAACATTGATTATTAATAGACCATCTACGGTAGAATTAACTTGTGCTTCTGTTGTAAATAGAATACCAGATGTAATAAATGCAAGAGCAGGATATGTACCAACAGAAGAAATGGGAGAACTAAATTATAGAGTGAAACCTTTAAATGAATATGTAAAATAAGGAGTTTATATGATAGAAATGTTTCTTTATAGAAACATTTCTATTTTGCTTTAAGTGAACAAAATAACCAAAAAACTATATACTTTTTTTACATTTTATGCTATAATATATGTAGTGGTAATTTTAGTATTTTACGGAGGTAAAAGATATGTTTGAAAGTAAATATAGTAAATTATTAACAGTAATATTGGTAGTTGTTATTGTTGCGATATTAGGTTTACTAGGATTCTTAGGATATGATTGGTATCAAAAATACTTCTTAGAAAATGATGCATTAGCATTTGTTGAAAATTATACAAACGATACTGATGATACAAAGGACAAAAACACAACTTCTGAAGGAGATAATACTACAGCAACAAACCCACTTGATAGTATTGAAAGAACCAATACAGTATCAGGAAGTTCTGGAAATGAAATGCCAACATATAAAGGATTCAATGTAGTAGGAACAATTGAAATACCAGCAATTGACTTAAATTATCCAATATTGGAAAAAGTAAATAAAAAATCACTTGAAACATCAGTAGCATTCTTATATGGTGCAGGAATTAATCAAGTGGGAAATTCAGTTATTGTAGGACATAACTACAGAAATGGATTATTTTTCTCAAATAATAAGAGATTAAACATAGGGGATACAATATATATAACAGATAACTCAAAAAATAGATTAACTTATAAAATCTATGATAAATTTGAGACAACTCCAGAAGATGCAAGTTTCTATTCAAGAGATACTGGAGGAGTACCAGAAGTTACTTTATCAACATGTAATGATGATAGTAGTACAAGATTAATTATATTTGCTAGAGCAGAGTAATAATATAAAAAGAGAAATTTTATATAAAAAGAACATTAGATCAAATCTAATGTTCTTTT
>CALXLP010000095.1 GCA_944389225.1 uncultured Clostridia bacterium
ATCATCTCCTGGAAGATAATTGGAGGAGTATATACAGATCCAATACATACGGTCCTGATACTGTAAATGATCTGTTTTTGAGAACAGAATCGTATGCAATCCAAAATCTGTATCATACTCTAGGGCACATGCTACATTGTCTTTATCGTATGATATAGATGCATAATCATCAAATATCATAACAATTTCCTTTATTGTAGCATCTTCCTCTGGCAATTGACAAACTCGGTATCCCATGTTGTCAATTGACCGTTTGCTTAGACTGATTTCTGGCCACATTTAGTTACCTCCTTAAAAAAAACACACATTGGTTACATAATATACATTATTATATAGTAGTTTGCAAAATTTGTCAAAATGAATCAGTTTGAAGATATTATTTTTATATGTATCAAATTTATAAAATACTTTCAGTCATTAAGTTATAAGTTTAAAAAGCGAATAAAAATAAAGTTTTTTACAAATACTAAAAATACGATAAATAGTAAAAACGTCCAAAAGGAAACGTCCCCAAATGGACATTTTAAGTAGAAAGGAGAAGTTTATGTTTAATTTTAGAACAGATTTGGCAGCGGAGAGAAGAGAAATATATAGAACAGCTAATAAGTTAGAAAATGAAATTAATGGTATAGAAAGTGAAGAACAACAAATAGATGAAAATATAAAAGTAGATAGAGTAAAGATAACCAATGAAGAAGGGGAAAAAGCAATTGGAAAACCAAAAGGAGTATATGTAACCATTGATATTAAAAACTTAAAAATTGCAGGAGAAGAGGAAATTCAAAAGTCAGCAGATACAGTGGCAGATGAATTAAGAAAAATTGTAGATAGTCATGTTGATAAAAATGGGGAGATATTGGTGGTTGGACTTGGAAATATCTATGTAACTCCAGATGCATTAGGTCCGAAAGTTATTAATGATATAGAAGTGACAAGACATATGATTAAGTATTTGCCACAATATGTAAAAGAAGGTGCTAGAAATGTGAGTGCTATATCTCCAGGTGTATTAGGAACAACAGGAATTGAGACTGTAGAAATTTTAAAGGGAATTGTAGAAAACACACATCCTAAATTATTAATCGTGATTGATGCTTTAGCATCTAGAAGTATAGAAAGAATTAGTAGTACAGTACAAATATCAGATACAGGAATTGTACCAGGTGCAGGTGTCGGAAATACAAGAAAAGAAATAAGTCAAAATACATTGGGAATTCCAGTAGTAGCTATAGGAATTCCAACAGTTGTTGAAACAGCAGTTTTAGTAAATGATTCATTAGATTTATTTATCACAAAATTACAAGATGAAGCAAAATCAAATGACTATTTAAATCAATTAAAAGAAGAAGATAATTATGAAGAAATAAAAGAAGCATTAGTACCACAAGATTATAATCTAATTGTAACACCAAAGGAAATTGATGGATTAATTGATAATATGAGTAAAATTGTAGCAACAGGAATTAATCAAGCTGTATAGAAAAAGTGACAAATTTGCAGAAATTGTAGAAAAATGGTTGAAAAAAACTCTTTCTTAAGATATAATCCTTATAGATAGGAAAAAGAAAAGAGGGATTTCTATGGATAAAGAAGAAAAAGTAGATAAGACAAAAAAAGTAGAAGAGGCAAAAGAAGTAAAGAAAGAAAAAGTAGAAGAACCAAAATTTAGTAAAGTATCTGGGAAAGATTTAAAAAAAGAAACAGAAATGAATCATATAGAAAATAAAAAAGAGAAGAAACAAAATAAAGAGAAAAAAGAAAACAAAGAAAAAGGAAGCAAAAAAGTTGGATACTGGGTTGGTGGAGTTTTACTATTATTAGTTGTACTAGTGATAGTAACTGCTTTACTATTATTACCAGCAACACCAGAAAAGAGTGTTGAAGGAATGTTAAACAGTTTGAAAAATGCTGACTTTGAAAGTGTTAATAAATATGTAAATTATGAAGAAATTGTTAATGAATCAGAAATGTTACAAAATTCAGAGATGGATGAAGAAACACAAAGCTTGTTATTTGATAAGTTAACATGGAAAATTTTAAATATTTCTAAAGAAGACAATACAGCAAGTGTTGAAGTAGAAATTACAAATAAAGATTTTAACCAAATTATAACAAATTATACACAAGAAGCTTTAAGAATTGCTTTTAGTGGAGAATCTTTCACACAGGAAGAACAAAATAATAAATTAAAAGAACAACTAAAAAATGAAGGAATTGGAACCAAAACAGTAACTACAACAATACAATTGGTTAAACAAGATGGAGAATGGAAAGTACAAGCTGATAAGAGTTTAGTAAATGCATTGTTACCTGGACTACAAGAAGCTATTAATTCTTTAAACTCTATCATAAATGGATAGTATCTAAAATACTATAGAGGAGATGCACCTATAAATATTAACTGATGTTAATATTTTAGGTGCATTTTACTTTGGAATGATTAATATTATTTTTTAGTCAATGTTTTTTTATGATAGCGATACAAATTACAAATCTCACAATTCAAACAGATAGATACACGATTTTCAAAGATTAATTGTAATGTATTAATAAATTCATCTATTTGATTATCAATCAGATGAATATAAATTTTTTTGGGAAGTAAATTTAAAAGTGAATTTAAAGTATAATCATTTGAGGAAAAGGATATATCACTTAAATATTTTGCATTAAAAATTTCTTCTGAATTCAAAATTACATTTTTATTTTCATCTAATAAAATAGATTCAGAAGTATTATAAATTAAATGAACAATATTGGAATTGTTCTTTTGTGAATTAATATATAATTTAAGTAAAGAAATAAATTCCATATACTCTTTTTCAATAATGTAGTTATTGACACTTTCAGCCACAATTTCATCTAAAATGGAAGTATAAGCTTGTAGTCTAAAATTTATAAAACCATCTAATATCAAAACTCTATGATTAGAAATGAAAGAATATAGAGAATTATAAAGTGCATCAAATTTTTTATCAAACCATTCGTAATATTCATCAGATAAAATATTATAACAATTTTTTAAAATCTTATTTCTCTCAAGCGCATCGAAATAGAAATAATTTTTATTAATAATTCTTTGCATAAGCATATCTTCAAATTCATCAATAATCAAAAAACTTAATAGATTACTGATTTTGGAAAAAAAGTAAGGATAGTCAGTGTTAGAAAGATAATGTATGATGATATTTTTGTAATTTTTAAATTTATTTTCAGAAAA
>CALXLP010000096.1 GCA_944389225.1 uncultured Clostridia bacterium
GGTTGTTTGTCTAATGTTAATATATGCTCTGCGATTTCATCAATTTCTTCATTAATTTTGTCATAATATTCTTCTAATTTTTCATGTAATACAAAGAAGTTTTTTCCCTTTACATTCCAATGATAATTTTGTAATTTTCTATAAAATACATTTAAGTCAGCTAAAAATTCATTTAGCTTATTTACCATTTCTTCCATTTTTTTCACTCCTATCTTTCATTTTATATGTACATTTTTTCCGTTTTTTATTTTTTTATACAAATAAATATTATATTCATATTTTTTATATATTTGTACATAATAAATTTAGAAAGATGATAACAAGAAAATTTTTGAAAAATTTAGGAGGTATCAAAAGATGAATAGACCAGAATATATTTTAAATGAAATTAATAAAGGAATTAAAATGGGAATGGATTCCATTTCTTCTATTGCAGAAAAAGTAACAGATGACCAATTAAAAGATGATTTACAATCTGAATATAACCAATATAATACCATTTTAAATGATGTAAATGCAGAACTTGGAAAATACGAAGAATTTCCTAAAGAATTAAATCCTGCTCAAAAAATGATGGGATGGTTTGATATTCAAATGAGTACATTAACAGATGACTCTGATTCTAAAATTGCTGAAATGTTAATTAAAGGAACTAATATGGGAATTATTGAAGGTGCTAAATTGTTAAACAATAATCCAGAAACAACTCCTGAAATAAAAAATATTTTAACAAACTTTATTCAATTTCAAGAAAATAATGTTGAAAGATTAAAAAAATATTTATAAGAAACCCAGCTTGTTGTATACGTGAAAATCCACATAAGGTCAAAATAAAAGTCGATTTTCCAATACAATAAAAAAAACAAAAGGGACAAACCATTAACTGTTTTTATAAGGTCTGTCCCTTTTGGACAATTTTGGTCCATTTTTGCACGTCCCTAATGGACCACTTCTTTTAAAAACTGCCACATTCTTTCTATCGAACTGATTGAGACTCTTTCTCTTGGAGAGTGTACATCATAACTATTTGGTCCTATACATACATATTCACAATCTGGCATTTTATCGACGAAAAATCCTCCTTCTACTACGCCTTGTGATATGATTTCTTCCATTGTCTTATTGAACAATTTCTTATATGCTTTTTGACATTTTTCTAAAAGTGTATTATTTTCTTTTTTTTCTACACCTTTTAGTTCTTGATGCCAGATGATATCTATGTTATATTTTTTAATCAATTCCACTAATATTTCTAAATACTTTTCTTCCAAATCTTTTTGATTACTTCTTTCTGAGAATTCAATTTGTATTCCTTTTTTATATTCTGTTAAAACTGCTAAATTGGCTGAAAGTATCACATTTCCTTTTTCTTCTCTTTTCAATGCTCCATTTTTATATTGATTTATGAAATCAATAATACTTCTACTTATTGTGATAGAATATGCTTGTATGTTGTTAGCTTCTGGTAGTGTTTCTAGTTCTATCGTTTCATTTTTAAAGATTTCTTTTTGATTTTGCATAACTTCTAAAATCTTATTAATTGCTGTTTCTTGGTTATCATCTACTATACAAAATTCTACTTCAAATTCTCTTGGAATGACATTTACTCTACTACCACCTTGTAATTTTATAATTTGAATATTGGAAATTTCTTTTAATGTTTCCATTGCTAGTTTTATTGGATTTCCTCTTTTTTCATCACCTATATTTCCTCCTGAATGTCCTCCCAAGAAATTTGCATATTGTAATTTATAAACTTTTTTGGCATTGATTGTTTCCTTCTTTGCTTCTAATCTTCCTATCCATTCATTACAATTTGCTGAACTAATTAATATTTTTCCTTCTTTCCCATTATCCAAAGAAATAATTTTTCTAGCTTTAATATTGTTTTCATTAATTTTAATAGCACCTATCATAGTCGTTTCTTCTTGTACTGTAAAAATACATTCTAAATTTGGAATAGATATATCACTATCTAAAATGGCTAACATATATGCTACTCCAATTCCATTATCTGCTCCTAAAGTAGTTCCATTTGCTGTTATGTCATCTCCTTCTTTGTATAACACAATTGGGTCTTTAGAAAAATCATGTTGTACTCCTGCATCTTTTTCACATATCATATCTGTATGTGCTTGAAATGCCAATGTTTCTTCATTTTCTCTTCCTGTTGTTGCTGGTTTATAGATAATGATATTTTCATATTCATCTTTTACATATTGTAAATTTCTTTCTTTTGCAAAACTTTCTAAATATTCTCTGATTTTCTTTTCTTCTCCTGACCTTCTTGGAATTTTATTAATTTCAACAAAATATTCAATTACTTTTTTTGCATCTAAATTTTGATAATCTTCTAATTTTAATAATTCCATCCTTCTTTTCCTTTCTTTTATTCTCTTTCCAAATATCTTTGTAAAAATTGTTTAGTTCTTTCTTCTTTTGGGTTTTCAATCACTTCTTTTGGCGTTCCCATTTCTATAATAGAACCTTTATCCATAAAGATAATTCTATCTGCTACTTGGCTGGCAAATTGAATTTCGTGTGTCACAATTACCATTGTCTTTTTTTCCTCTGCTAGTTTTTTGATAACTTTTAACACTTCTCCAATTAATTCTGGATCTAAAGCACTTGTTGGTTCATCCATAAATAAGATTTCTGGTTCAATTGCCAATGCTCTTGCAATAGATACCCTTTGTTGCTGTCCTCCTGATAAATCACATGGATATGCATCTTTTTTATCTTGTATTCCCATTTTATCTAATAATTTGATTGCTTTTTCTTCTGCCTCTTTTTTATCCATTTTCAAAACAGTAATCATCGCTTCTGTTACATTTTCTAAGATAGATTTGTGTGGAAATAAATTAAAGTTTTGAAATACCATACCACATTTTAAATTCATCTTTTTTAATGTTTCTTTATCATTGTAAATTGGCTTTCCATTTTTATATTCTTTTATCATTTCATCTTCATCTATCTTTATATTTCCACCATCAATTTTTTCTAATTGATTCATGCATCTTAAAACTGTTGATTTTCCAGAACC
>CALXLP010000097.1 GCA_944389225.1 uncultured Clostridia bacterium
ATTATATAATTCTTCTACATTTACACTTGTTTCTAATGATGCTTGTACTTCTTTTTTATATGTAATATATTTATATGCAATAGTAAGAATGAATACAACTAGTATCATCAATATAATACAAATATTCGTATGTATGATATTTCTGATTTCTTTTCCTTTTATTTCTCTCATATACTTTTTCCTTTTCTTTTATTTGTCTATTATGTATATTTTCTTAGCTATATTGTAACATGAAGTTATATCTATTCGCAACGACAGTATTTTCCATTTTTATCTATTTGTATATTACCATTTTTTTAGAAAAGGTTACCATATTCTAGTGGAATATAAAAAACGAAATATCATTCGTAAAGAACATATTTCGCTTTTATTAAAAAGGCATTCTATTCAATTTCATATCCATACCCAACTAATGGATAATCTTTTCCGCCTATATTACGCATTTTTTCTCCTAGTAAAATACCTCCCATGCTTTCATAAAACTTTCTTGAAGGTTCATTTTCTTTTAAACACCAAATAATCATTTTATGATTTCCTTGTTCTTTTAATTTTTCTTTTGCATGTAACAATAATCTACTTCCTATCTTTTTTCTTAATAATCCTGGTTTTACATATAATCCATATATTTCTCCATCATATTCTGTAAATTTGTCTAACTCATCTAATCTTTTTCCAAACCTAGTAACACCTACAACTTCATCTGTTTCTTTGTTTCTTGCCACTGTATGCGTCCTAGTTTTATATTCTTCATTTAATGTTTGTATTTTTTCTTGTAGACTTAAATTTTGCAAAAATGTTTTATCTATGATATCTTTATATGCAATTTTCCAGGAATCTATAAGAATCTCAGCAACTTGTTCTATATCTTCTTCCTTCATTTTTTCTATTATGATATTATCCAATAGCTATCACCTACTTTATTTTTGATTTCGTATTTGTATACTTGCTTTTCCATCCTTAGCTTCTATTTTCGCATATCCTCCAATTGGGAATGTACAAATTGGTGTTGTATGTCCAAAGTCTACATTAGCGATAACAGGTATATTATTTAATTCTGCTTTATTTTTAATTAATTTTATCCATTTTTCATCTGTCATATTGCAGTTTTTCTGTGCTCTTCCTATTACAATTCCTTTTACAGTTTTTAATGTATGTAATAGAGATTGTAGATTTCTATCAAATTCCATTATGAAAGCATTTCCTGCCATTCCATCATCTTCTAAGAATAAGATTTTGTTTTCAACATCTGGCATATATTCTGTACCTTGTAATAAATTTAATGTACATAGGTTACCACCAACAATTTCTCCCTCTGCCTTTCCTTCGTTGATCGTTAAATAACCTTTGTTTTTAAAAAATTCTCTATTTTCTTGGTCAATAAACCAAGCATCATCACTCCATTCTTTAGATGGTAATACATCGATTTCTTCATTTTCTTCTATGAACATTTTTCTAAAATATTCTAAAGTATATTCAAATCCTTTTTTCATACCAAAGCTTGAATAATGTGGCCCATAATAGGTTACTAGTCCTGTTTTTGCATAAATAGAATCTAATAAGGCTGTAATATCTGAATATCCACATAAGATTTTAGGATTTTCTTTTATCACATCATAATTGATATATTGTAATAATTGATTAGAACTATATCCACCAATTACAGTTAAAATTGCTTTTACATGTTTGTCTTTAAAAGCCTCTTCTAAATCTTTTACTCTATCTTCTACTTTGGCACAATTATAATCATCATCAAAAGAATCCATAACATGTTCTGCGAATGTAACTTTAAATCCTTCTTCTTCTAAACGTTTTGTTGCAAGTTCTATACAATCCTTTCCTAAGATTTTCATACTTCTGGAAGGTGCAATGATTCGAATTTCATCACCTTTTTTTAATTTTTCTGGTATGATTGTTTTCATAAAAATTCCTCCTTTATATATTTATTTCTTTTGACATATATGTAATACATGTGTACTATATCCCATTAAATCTTTTCTTTCACAAGTTGCGAAATGATATTGAATCCATTCTTCAAATTCTTTTTCGTTTAACTGATCAATATAGATTTGCATTGCTTGTGCAATTCCATCTGTTGCCACTTCATGTAAACAAATCGTATTGGTATGTTCCATCATTTCTTCAAAATCTTTAATCAAAAACAAATTAAAAATTTGTTCTGGTGCATTTACTAATTTAAAATTTTCATCATGTTTGTCTTTATATTCTAATAGTTTATGTTCTAGTAATAAAACTTTTAAAACAACTGCATCATTTGTAATATATGCCAAATAGATAAGTCCCCCTTTTTTAGTAACGCGAATGGCTTCTGCAATTGCTTTTTCTTGTTCTTCTTTTGTAAATAAATGATACATTGGTCCTAATACAAGTGTCATATCAAATGTTTCATCTTCAAATATGCTTAAATCAACCGCATTTCCTTGATGTACTTGTATATGCATATCTTCTGTTATTCTTTGTTTTAGCTTTTCTATATTTTTCTCTACCAATTCTATCGCAGTTACATCATAACCTTGTTTAGCATAATACAAAGAATAAGCACCAGTTCCTGCTCCCACTTCTAGGATTTTATCTTTCTTTTTTAAGTATTTTTCTATATAGTTTGTTGTTGTAATAAATTCTAATCTATTATGATTTGATTTTTTGAACCTGTTTTCTTCTTCATACTGATTATAATATGTTTTTAATATTTTATCTACCTTTTCCATAAATATTTCCCCTTTATTTTAATATACAAAAAACCTTGCTAAAGAAATCTTTGTATTAAGACTCCTCCAGCAAGGTAAATTTCCTGCTTTCTGTGTAATAACCTATTGGTTACTTCATACCGCTCGAGTTTCCTCTAGGTATGCTCCTAATGTTTTATTATTTTATCATGGTATTTATTATTTGTCAATTTTTTTACATAAATTGGTATATTCATCTGATTCATTTGTGATAATGTCTTAATAAATCATTTGAGAAAATGTCTCAACCAAAAAATATTATAGATACTTTCA
>CALXLP010000098.1 GCA_944389225.1 uncultured Clostridia bacterium
AAATTTTGTAGCATCTTTTCTATAAAAGAAACGATTATATTTAGAAAAATCAATTGCTAATAATTGATATGGCACACTAAATACAGCTCTTCGTTTTATAAGATATCCATATTGGCTTTCAAAAAACAAGTATGTTCTAAATCGATAATAACTTTTTGTTATTGGTAAAATATCAATTTCTAGAAATTTTAATTTTTTACCCTTTTTTACTTCTGCTTTATCATAAATATCTAATCCACTTTTTTCTTTATTGGTTACTAGATACCATTTGCTTGTAATTGATTTTTCTTCAAAAAGATTTTCTTCTTCTTCCTCTACCTTTTTTAATATAAATTCACTAAAATCTTGTATGATAGATGGTAATTTTCTAGAAGATTGTATAAAATATCGAATTGTATTATTTTCTATATACACATACATCTTCCACTTTCTAAAAATCCCATTTAATTTTGATACAGCATATAAAAATTTAGACCAGACATTTTCTTCTACATTTTCTTGTGTAAGAAATACCTCTGTTAAATATTTCATTTTATCATCACCAATCATATTATATCAATTTCAAAAATAAAAAAACTGACTTTTTCTATACGAAATAAGTCAGTTTTTATCTCTATATAATATCACAATTCAATTGGTACTAAAAAATCCGTTATTTTATCATGATAATATTCTAATTCTGGCAATCCTCTTACTGTATATTCACAACTTGGTAAAAAATTGGCATAAAAATTTCTGATTGCTTTTTGAATATCTTTTGCATTTAAAGAATTTATTCTAATACATATCCACTTTGATTCTGGTATTTCATATTTTTCAAGACCTTTTATTTCATTTTCAAACAATACCCAAAAATAGCATTTGTCTTCTTCAAATCTGTTTGCATATTCTGTCATACCATAATCATAGAGTCCATATTTTTCGCCAATCTCCTTGCAAAAAGCTGGGGCATCTGTCTTTATGTTCTCTATAGATGTTTTTTTCTTTTTTCCATATAAAATCATCTTTGGTCTAGAGATAATAGAATATTCTATATTTTCATCTTTCTCCTCTTTTACATCAAAATGTAATTTAGAAAATACTTTTAATCCTGTTTTCTGTTTCTTTATTTGACTTGGTTTTACTCCATAAAATTTTTCAAAAGCTCTTGAAAAAGAAGTCGCATTTTCGTATTGATATTTTACTGCAATATCCATTATTTTTGCTTTTCCTTTTACTAAGTCCATTCCAGCTTTCGATAATCTTCTTTTTCGTATATAGTCAGATAATGAAATATCACATAACATACTAAAAAAATTAGGTAGCATACTTTCATTTATATTCACAATTTGTGCTAATTTGCTATACTTAATTTTATTTTCCAAGTTTTCTTCAATATATTCTATCATCTCATTTAGTGATGCATATATGTTCATCTATTCGTTCCCCTTCTCACAAATAGCTAATTCTATGGCTTTATTGCAATTTTCAATATTGACAACATTCATATTTCCTGCAAATTCTCCATCAATTGTCCAATCCACATTTTTCTCAGTTGTTATTGTAATTTTATTTGCTTTGAAATAGACAAAATCTCGATTCACCATATAATCTTTATGTCTAAAATCACTTAATAATCGAAAATATCCTGATATTTTTTTTGGTTTTCTAATAAAAACAGCTTCAAATTTGCCATCTGCTAAATCAATATCTTCTCTATTAAACCATTTGAAACCTGCTATTGATTCAGAGTTGCTAATCCCACCATAGATAAATTCTCCTTCTAGTTCCTCTTCATCAAATTGTATTTTTACTTTATAGGTTGGGATTCGGATCAATTCTTTTATTGCTTTCATATAATAGGCTAATCTACCATATTTGTTCTTTGCTTTTTGTGAAGTTTTATAGGCTACATCTGTAATGACTCCAAAAGCTGCTACATAGCAAAAATATTTATCCTGATTAAACCTTCCTACATCTAATATTCTTGCTTTTGACTCTAATAGTTTTTTAGTAATTGAAATATCTTTTATCGGCATATCTAGACTTCTTGCCAAATCATTTGTTGTTCCCATAGGAATATAGGCAACACTAACATCTTTTGCATTTAATTCCATTAGTGCAGAAACTGTTTCATTAAATGTGCCATCTCCTCCACAAACCAATATTAAATCTGCTTCTTCTATATGATCTATAACAATGTTTTTTGCATTATATTCTTTTTTGGTAAGTTGAATATTGACTTGCATATTCTGTTCTTCTAAGTTTTTTCTAATTTCTTTTATATAATTTTTTATATTTCCTTTTCCAGATGTTGGATTGATAATTGCTAACACTCGAATACTCAAAGCTTTATTTCCTTCTTTCTTTTTAATTAATCTACATAATTTTAGCACATTTTATGTGAATAGTAAAGTGTCCAAAAGGAAACATCCCCAAAAGAACAAAAAGGGAAAAATGAGTCCGTCCCCAATTTCCCTTTATTTACTATTCTGTTCTTAATGCTTCTACTGGATCTCTTTTACTTGCCATTCTTGCTGGAATTAATCCTGCGATAATGGTTAATACCATACTAATCAATACAAGGATGATTCCACCTATTACTGGAAGTGATACAGTAACACTAACACCTGTTACAGCATAAATAATTTTTGTGATTGGTATATTTAATAATATAGTTACACCAATTCCTAATAATCCTGCAATTAGTCCTACAATAAAGGTTTCTGCATTAAATACTCTTGATATATCTTTTTTAGATGCACCGATTGCTCTTAAGATTCCTATTTCTTTTGTTCTTTCTAGTACAGATATATACGTAATAATTCCTATCATAATAGATGAAACAATTAATGAAATCGCAACAAATGCAATTAATACATAGCTGATTGTGTCAATGATTTGACTAACAGATTTCATCATAATACCTATTAAATCTGTATAGTTGATAACATTTTCTTCTTTTCCATCATCT
>CALXLP010000099.1 GCA_944389225.1 uncultured Clostridia bacterium
TATATGCTATCAATGGTGGTAGAGATGAAATGTCTGGAAAACAAGTTACTCCAAAATTTGCTCCAATTACTTCTGAATATTTAGATTATGATGAGGTTATGGAGAAATTTAATCAAATGATGGATTATGTAGCTAAAATCTATATTAAAGCATTAAATGCTATCCACTATATGCATGACAAATATTGTTATGAAGCAATTGAAATGGCTCTTCATGATAAAGATATTATCAGAACAATGGCTTGCGGTATTGCTGGTTTATCTGTTGTTGCTGATTCACTTTCTGCAATCAAATATGCAAAAGTAAAAGTAATCAGAGATGAAACTGGACTAGCTGTTGATTATGAAATCGAAGGAGATTATCCTAAATTTGGTAATGATGATGAAAGAGTAGACAGTATTGCTGTTGACATCGTAAAAACATTTATGAATAAATTAAAAAGATATCCAACTTACAGAAATTCTAAACATACTTTATCTATTCTTACAATTACATCAAATGTCGTTTATGGAAAAGCTACAGGAAATACTCCTGATGGAAGAAGAATGGGAGCTCCATTCGGACCTGGTGCAAATCCATTACATGGAAGAGATACAAATGGTGCATTAGCTGTTATGAATTCTATTGCAAAATTACCATTTGATTTTGCAGAAGACGGAATTTCATATACATTCTCAATCACACCTAAAACATTAGGAAAAGATGAAGATACAAGAGTTACAAACTTAGTAAATATGTTAGATGGATATTTCAAACAAACAGGACATCATATCAATGTAAATGTTTTCGATAGAAGTTTATTAATTGATGCTATGGAACATCCAGAAAATTATCCTCAATTAACCATTAGAGTATCTGGATATGCTGTAAACTTTACAAAATTAACAAGAGAACAACAATTAGATGTTATTAATAGAACTATTCATGAAAAAATTTAGTTAAATTGATAAAGGGATTTCAAGATTTTTCTTAAAATCCCTTTTATAAAGTAATGATTTATGTACTACAAATAGAAAGAGGAAGGCTTATGGAAGAAGAAAAAGATTTAAGATATTATGCAAAAGTACATTCAATAGAAACCTTTGGTGCTGTTGACGGTCCAGGAATCCGTTTTGTTTTATTTCTTCAAGGTTGTCATTTGCAATGTAAATATTGTCATAATCGTGACACTTGGGATATGAAAGAAGGAAAATATCAATCTGTTGATGATATTTATAAAATGATTTTAAAATATAAAAATTATATCACTCCAAATGGTGGTGTAACTGTTTCAGGTGGAGAACCTTTATTACAAGTAAAATTTTTAATTGAATTATTTACAAAATTAAAGAAGAAAAAAATTCATACTTGTATTGATACTTCTGGAATGGTCGCTTTAACAGATGATATTAAACAATTATTAACTTTAACAGATTTAGTTTTACTAGATATTAAACACATTGATAGTGAAAAATGTAAAAATTTAGTTGGATTTGATAATAAACTAGAATTAGCATTTGCTAAATATTTAAGTGAAAATAATATTCCTATTTGGATTAGACAAGTACTAGTGCCTGGATATACAGATGATGAAAAAGATTTACGAAAACTAAAAGATTTTATTTCTACCTTAAATACGGTTGAAAAAGTAGAAATTTTACCATATCACAGTATTGGAAAATATAAATGGACAAAATTAGGTTTAAAATATGATCTAGAAAATATTAAAGATGCTACTAATGATGATGTAAAACGTGCAAAAGCAATCTTAGGAATTAGCTAAAAAAAGGGGCAATTGGGGACGTTTCTTTTTGGACATTTAAGATTTTAATATAAATGTCCAAAAAGAAACGTCCCCAATTGCCCCTTTTTTTCCTTTACATTCCTAATAATTTTAATTCTACATTTTCCATTTTATATTTTCCATCTACTAATTTGAAGTCTACTAATGTATCTTCTAGTGTTTCTTTATTTTGTCTTAAATCAGTTGTAAAATATAATTTAATTTGTGGAATTTCTAATTTATTTTTAACAATTTCTTTAAATGTTTCTGCCATATGTTTTTCATCTTCGCAGATTAATATCAATTGTGGCATTGCTGCAAATCCTGAATCACCTGGGACATAGTTTTCATAGAATTCTTTATATAATCTCATTCTTTCAACTAATTTTTTCTCCCAATCAGGTTCTCTTCTGATAACTTCAAAAACAAATTGAATTGATTTTCCATTTTTCGTAAGTTTAACAGCTCCACCACTTGCTTTAAATAGCTTTCCTGATACTTTTGCAGTAATAGCTGGTTTTACAATATAACTGTCAAATGCCTTTACTTTTCTTAAATAAGCAATTAATGTTTGATTTCCAGCTAATCTCTTCTTAATCATAGGTACTGGTTTTGTATTATCAGATGGTTGCCATTTACAATCAATTTCTTTAGAATTTAATAAATATTTTCCCATCTTCTCTAAACAATAAATTCTATAAATTCCTTTTCCCTCATCAGAAGTAAAGTAATATCTTGTTAAAATTTTAGATTTTACTAATTGATCTAATTTATTATTTAATTTGTCTTGTGACTTAGGATCAATTCCTTTGATTTCTAACATTTGATATAACTGTCTTGATGTAATAAATTCAAATTCATTTACTAAGTCTAAAATTGCAAAATGGATTTCATTAATATGTCCAATATTAATCTTATGTACGATTTGATTCATTGACACATACCCATCTTTTCCATCAAAGGTTTTAATTTCACCTTCTCTTATAGCAAATGGAGATACTTGTGCCTTGATTTCATTATCTTCTACCATTTTTGTTTTCCCCCTTATAAATTTAGAATTATCTATATTTTTTAATAATAAACTACATTATTGTTCAATCAATAATTTGACTTTTTTCTTTTCTTTATCTATTTTTTTGATATACACATT
>CALXLP010000100.1 GCA_944389225.1 uncultured Clostridia bacterium
TTTGGTTCAAGTACTATGAAAAAAGGAGACACCATGGCAAAAATGTATTTTGAAAGTATTGGAAAACATTATGGAATTGATATCAGAGGAAAGAGAATCAAAGAATTGCCTAGAAGTTTTATGGAAAAAATCTTATATGGTACAGGGGATGAAGAAATTGATTTTGAATATGCTTCACCAGCTGGAATAAGAAGATTTAGAGCACCATTTGAAGGTGTACTTCCAACATTAGATAGACGTCATAATGAAACAAAATCACAAGGAATGCGTGATTTTTATGAAATGTATATGACAAATTCTCCATGTTATGCATGTCATGGAGCAAGATTAAAACCAGAAATTTTATCTATAAAAGTAGGAGATAAAAATATTAATGAATTAACCGCCATGTCAATTAATCAAATCAAAGACTATTTAGATAATTTACAATTAAATAAAACAGAAGCGATGATTTCAGATTTAATTTTAAAAGAAATCCATCAAAGATTACAATTTTTAATTGATGTTGGACTAGAATATTTAACACTATCTAGAAGTGCAGGTACTTTATCAGGAGGAGAAGCACAAAGAATTCGTTTAGCAACACAAATTGGATCTGGTTTAACAGGGGTACTATATATCTTAGATGAGCCAAGTATTGGATTACACCAAAGAGACAATGATAGATTATTAGCAACTTTAAAGAAACTAAGAGATTTAGGAAATACTTTATTGGTTGTAGAACATGATGAAGATACCATGTATGCAGCAGATCAAGTCATTGACATAGGACCAGGTGCAGGAACCCATGGTGGACAAGTGATGGCACAAGGAACTGCTGAAGAAATTAAGCAAGTGGAAAATTCTATTACAGGAAAATATTTAAGTGGAAGATTAAAAATTCCAGTACCTAAAAAAAGAAGAAAACATACAAAATCAAAAGTGATTGAAGTACAAGGTGCCACAGAGAATAATTTAAAAAATATTAGTGTAAAATTTCCATTAGGTGTATTTACTTGTGTAACAGGTGTATCTGGTTCAGGAAAGTCTACATTGGTTAATGAAGTATTATATAAAACCATTGCAAAAGAATTAAATGGATCTAATGAAAAACCAGGAAAATGTAAAGCTATTAAAGGAATTAACCAAATCGACAAAATTATCAATATAGACCAATCACCAATTGGAAGAACGCCACGTTCAAATCCTGCAACATATACAGGTGTATTTGATTTAATCAGAGATATTTTTGCAGAAACAGAAGAAGCAAAATTGAGAGGATATCAAAAAGGAAGATTTAGCTTTAATGTTGAGGGCGGAAGATGTGAAAGTTGTAGAGGTGATGGTGTTCATAGAATTGAAATGCATTTCTTGCCAGATATTTATGTACCTTGTGAAGTATGTAAAGGAAAGAGATATAACAGGGAAACATTAGAGGTAAAATATAAAGGAAAAACGATTGCAGATGTGTTAGATATGACTGTTGAAGAAGCTTTACAATTTTTTGATAAAATACCAAGAATTAAACAAAAAATTCAGACTTTATATGATGTAGGATTAAGTTATATCAAATTAGGACAGCCATCAACAACCTTATCAGGAGGAGAAGCACAAAGAGTAAAATTGGCAACGGAATTATCTAAAAAAGCAACAGGAAAAACATTATATATTTTAGATGAACCAACAACAGGACTTCATATTGCAGATGTTCATAAATTAGTAGATATTTTACAAAGATTAGTTGATACAGGAAATACAATTATTGTTATTGAACATAATTTAGATTTAATCAAAACTTGTGACCATATTATTGACTTGGGTCCAGAAGGTGGAGACAATGGTGGAGAAGTTGTTGCTGTAGGAACACCTGAACAAGTTTGTTTAAATGAGAAAAGTTATACAGGAAAGTTCTTGAAAAAATATTTAGAAAGATAAAAATGAAGAATGAAAGGGGAATCTAAATGGTAAAAAATGAATTTTATTATCCATCAGCAGATGAAAAGACACAAATCCATGCAGTAGAATGGAAATCAAAAAAAGAGATTGTAGGCGTGATTCAGATAGCCCATGGAGTAACAGAACATATTTTACGATATGAACATTTCGCAGAATATTTTACACAAAAAGGATTTGTAGTCGTAGGAAATGACCATTTAGGACATGGGACATCTATTGCACCAAATAGTAAACCAATGTATTTTGGTCCAAAAAACAGTTGGAACTTTGTCGTAAAAGATATAGAAACTTGTAGAAAAATGATAAAGGAAAAATATCCAGATGTACCATATATTTTGTTGGGATTTTCATTAGGCTCTTTTTTGGTAAGAACATATTTGATTGATTATAAAGAAGAACCAATAGATGCTGCTATTATTATGGGAACAGGATATATACCAAACTTTAAAATTGCTATTGCAAAAATGTTAGCAAATAAAGAAGCTAAAAAAGTAGGAGAAGAAAATACCAGTCCACTGATCAAAAGTTTAACATTTGAAACATATAATCAATTATTTAAACCGAATAGAACAGAATGTGATTGGTTATGTGCAAATGAAGAAGCAATAGATGAATATTTAGAAGACCCTTTAAGAGGTGAAAGTTATTCAGCAGGATTATTTAGAGAATTGTTGTCTGGAATGCAATATACATCAAATATAAAAAATATTAAAAAAATGAATAAAAAAATGCCGATTTTACTATTATCAGGAGATAAAGATCCAGTAGGAGATTTTGGTAAAGGTGTTATTAAAACATTTGATGCGTTCAGAAAAGCAGGCATAGAAAATGTGGATATAAAATTATATAAAGATTTACGACATGATATTTTACATGAAGAATGTAGAAGAAAGATATACAATGATATAGAAAAATGGTTAAAAAAGAATATAGAACTTTAGGTTTTAAAATTTAGTTAAATAGAAAAAGGGGGTTCC
>CALXLP010000101.1 GCA_944389225.1 uncultured Clostridia bacterium
ACATCTTTCCCGTATTGTAATAATTCCATTACCATACTTGAACTAATATTTCCTAAACTTCCTGCTCTAATATACATTGTATCTAATCCCGAAATTTCTTCATTAATAGATGCTAGGGTTTCTTCATATTGATAATCCATACCATTTCTAACCCCTCTTACTAAAAGTGTTGCATGATATTCTAATGCCGCATCAACAGAAAGGTTATCATAACAAACCACAGACACATTTGTAAGATTTCTATTTACAAGGAGTTTTTCTATTGCATTTTTCATAATTTCTTTATCGTATCTTCTTTTCTTATCTGGATTCACACCAATTCCTATGATAACTTTGTCAAATAGTTTGGCTGATTTTGTCACAACATGTAAATGTCCATTGGTAAATGGGTCAAAACTACCCGCATAAAACCCAATCTCCATATCTTTTCCTCCTACTTTTACAAGTTTCAAATCCTATCTCTATTATTTTACAATATTTTGTATAAAGTTACAAGTATATATATTCATATATTTATATATTTAAAAGTGGAGAAAGGCATTCCCCAGAAATTGCTTCCTGGAAAATGTCCTCTCCTTTTAGTGCGTCGGATTTAACAAAAACGGCCGCCAGGTGCATTCTTTGTCTTCGCAAGTACTACAGTCCTTGCTTCCGAAATCGCACTTAAGCCTGGTTGTTTTTAAGGAGTTGTAAAACTTAAACAGATTCTCCTTTTCTTGTTTTTCTTTTACCAATTCTTCTTGATAGTTTACTCCCATTGCTTACTCCTTTCTCCCAGTCGGGAGGATGCTTTGATTTATAGTTCTTTTGCACGACCATTTAGTCATACTACTATTATTATACTACACTTCACATAAAATTGCAAAAAGACAGGAGATTGTCCTGCTATAACTGCATCGCAATCTCCTTATCCTTCTGTTATGATTTCTTTCTCCGATTTGTGGTTTCCATCTCATGCCGTAGTCTCCGGTCTCCTTTTTGCATGTGTTCCCATTTTCCATTTTTATCTTTTACCCATTGCACGTCCCGTTTCCTGTTGTTTTTTCTCATAACATTATTACCTCCTAATTAATTGATGTACATCTATTTTAACAAATAAATTCAGTTTTGTCATCTTTTCAATATTTCAATTACATCATTTATAACTCATGTTCTACCTCTTGTTCTTTATCTTTATTCATTTTTTCTATGATACTATACCTATCAAATATAACAAGTGGAACTTTTAGTCCAACTTTTTCCATTTCATTTTTTATAAAATTAATATTTTGTTTTTCCATTTCTTCTTCTAAATTGTTTTGAGCAATATACATAACATATGATGGTTTTAATGAAGATTGAAACGAATTTCTAAACATTACAACTTCTGTATTTTCCATACTACTTCCTGATGTTAATTCTTGATAACTAGCTGAAAAATCCCTAAATTCATTATAAGATTCAACATAATCTATTCCTTTATTAGAATGTATATTCTCATTTGATGTAGTAGCAATTAATTCAGGAGATAATGTCTTTTTAGAAAAACCTAAAGCTAATACTCCCCTTGTTCTACTATTACGTAAAATTTCTTTAGGAGTCAATATCATAGCAGATAACTGATTTGATGTATTTGTTACATATCTATCATCAAAAACAGAAACTTGCCCTATTACATCTATATCCAATGATTTATCCGTAACAAAATGATTTTCCTTTATCTCATATTGTCTTAACAAATCTTCTTTTTCACTAAAATGAAATTCCTTGCCTAATTCTTTTGAACGTTTTTCTTCTAAATCTTCTACATAATTTTCAAATTTTGAAAAATTTTGATTAATATCAAAAAAGTGTAGCATAGCTCCTGTACCAAGTTGTGATAAATCTGTAATAACAATTTCATCTTGATTTTCTGGATTATATACATTCTCTATTATGTCATTTCTGTTTTCTATTTCATAATCAAGAAATATATCTTCTAGTTCTTTTGCGACCATTTCTCCATTAGCCACAATGCTATCAAATGGCATAGACAAAATACCATCTACTTTTTTTATTCTTTTTAGGTTTTCTTCTGTTTGCGGTAAATTAGACAATCTATTTTTCAATAATCCTAAATTATTATATCGATTTAAATCTACCGTTGTCCATATATTATGTAATTTAACAATTGTTTTTCTTTCATCATTTGTATATTGTTTTTGACCTGTAAGTATATCATTAAAAATGCCAACATCTATTTCAGATTTTATATATTCTTGATGATTTTTTAAATGTTCTACTGAATACATTTCAATTAATTCTGATTCTTTGGCTATCAATCCCATTAAAATATATTTTTCTGTTTCCGTCATTTCTTCATTTTTCACGTATTTATTAAAAATCTCTTTAAAATCTTCTTCTGTATATTCTGTAACATGATCTTGCAATCCACCAGATGCAGATCCTATGTTATACTTTCCATTTGAAACTAGGACACTTTTATTCTTTAACAATACATCTTGATTATATTGCGATACAATCTCATCTCCATATATTTCATATATTTCTTGCAAAGTTTGTCTATCAACATTATTCTCCTTAAAAATACTTATCATATTTTTATAGTTTAGACCCTTTCTTTTAAAAAACTCAGGTGAAATCCCATATTTTATTTTAGATAACTCCATGCCTGTTGCTTTAAAGAAAGTAATACTATCATCCATTCTTCTTAAAATTAAACTATTTTTCAAATTTAATTGTTCTCTATCTACTGATTCAAATAAGCTATTAGCAAATTCAGATGTAGTTAGCTTTTCATTTTGTAAAGCTTTTTCTAAGTTTTCCAATCCAAATACATCTATAAGCATTTGATAATCATCTAAATCACGCATTATTCTAAAACGTTTAAATAATATATCTGAATATT
>CALXLP010000102.1 GCA_944389225.1 uncultured Clostridia bacterium
CTTCTACAGTCCTTACATCATCTTGTTTAAATGCTCTTGCTATTAAATCTATTATCTTATCTTTCCTTTCTAGTTCTTTAACCCATCTATAACAGTCATATTCTTTATATATCTTTTCATATTTTGCTATCTGTTCATCTTTTTCTTTTAGCATATTTAAGACGGTTTCTAAATCTGTTTCGCTTATCATCACTACTCTACTACTATATAATCGTACATATTCTTTATGAAAATTTAATCTTTTTATTACTTCCTGTTCCTTCATTATTACTATCCTCCCATATAAATTCCATTTTTATGTGTAATTCCTTCAATCTGAGGTATTATTCTATAACATTTATGGTCCGTACCTTCGTTAATGTGTTCACAAACTTTTGTTGTTGTTATACTTAAAAAGTTTGCAGTTTCTTTTATTGTTCCAATGAAATCAAGTTTTCCTGTATTTTTGCTAATGCAGCAGATTCTTCCTTTGTATTTTGTATCAAATTCTTTCTTTCTTTTTTCTTTTGTAAATAATTTATCAAAATTCTCTATTGCTTTTCTTTTTGCTTTTTTAGACGTATGTGTATATATTTTTAATGTTACATCTATATCTGAGTGCCCTAAAATTTCGCTTATTGTTTTTATATCTGCTCCATTTTCTATGTTTATGCTCGCAAAAGTATGCCTTAAAGAATGAAATTTTAGAGGTTGTATTCCTAATTTTTTCATAAAATTTTGATAACTTCTTCTGAATGTTCTTGGTTCTGTCCATTTTTTCTTCCCTGTTAGTATATAATTTTCAGCTCCTGTATTCATTTTTTCTATAATTTTTACAATTTCATTTGTTAAAGGTATATTTCTATTGCTATTTTCTGTTTTTGTAGAAGTTATTTTTATTTCTGAAGGATTTATGTCTTTTGTTGGGTCATACGTTCTTTGCAATGTTTTTGTTACTCTCACACATTTTTCTTTAAAATCTATGTCTTTAAACTGTAATGCACATAATTCTCCAATTCGCATTCCTGTATACAATCCTAATAAAATTCCTAACTTCTTATAGTCTATATTTTTTAAAATTTCATCTATTATTTTTTTATATTCTTCCTCTGTATATGTTTTTTTATCTTCTCCTATCAACTCTGTTTTTTTGTATTTCAATTTTCTCTTTGAATATACGAATTGAGGCATTACTCCTTCCTCTTGTCCATCTGCTATTATCTGCTTTATTATTCCTAAACAATCTTTTGTTGTTTTTTCTGATAAATTGTTTTCTCCCTGTGCTTTATATATAAAAAATTGTAATATATCTCCATTCAACTCATTAAACTTTACTTCTCCCAAAACAGGAATTATATTTTTTTTTAATAAATTGGCATAATTGCAATAAGTTGATTTTTTTACTTCAAATTTTTTCTTTTCTAACCAGTACACTGCATAAAACTTAAATTTATCTTTTGTTTCTTCTTCTCTTACAATTAATGCCGTTTCTATTTTTTTACCTTCTGTGTTATCTATTTTTATATTTAATACTTTTAATATGTTCTCTGTATCATATATTGTTAATTTTGCATTTCCTTTCAAAAATTCTTTTAAAATTAATTCACTTATTCCTGTTTCTAAAGAAGCAACATTGTAATTATTATTGATATTTCTCTCAATTACTTCTTTCAGCATTTTCTTTTTTCCTCTTTTCCCAATATTCTATATTTTGCAATCTCTTTTCTTTTAATCCTCCTGTTGGGTCTTTGTCTATTAAATCTAACATTTTTTTGTTCCAAGCAATTTCCCAGTCAGGCTCCCCTTTATGTTCTACATATTCAACAAATTTAATTTCTTTATAGTTTTCAATGTTCATTTATTATTTATCCTCCAATAATTCTTCTAAAATTTCATTTTCATCTGTTAATTTCTGTATTATATCTTCACTATAAGTTTCATCAATCAATTTTTTATTTTCTTTTATTCTATTTTTTACTTTTTGTTTTGGTATGCTATTCTCTAGCAATGCTACTTTCTGTACATAATTTTCTTCTTCTAATTCTTTTATTTTCTGTTTGTCTTGTTTTCGTTCTGCTAATATATTTTGCATAGAATAAGCTACATTCTTACTGCCATCACAATATTTTCCTGTTGAAATTACATTCAATTCATTACAGTCACAATAACCTTTATCTAACACTAAATTAATATATTGTTCTATATTCTTTATGTCTTTTTTTATATCACTCATTGTTTAAATCCTCCAAATTTAAAAATTTCTCGTAAACTGCTATTTTTCCTTTTAGAAAATCAATTTCTGATTGTTTGTTTTTTAGTTTTATCTGCAACTCTTCGTTTACTTTTTTACATTCTTCACACATTTTTGTTAATTGTTTTATTACTACTGCTGGATTTTCCATTAAACTATCTATTATTTCTCCTATTGTCATTTCTTCTTTTTTATTTGCCATTTTGTACCTCCTCAATCTCTAAAATAACTTTTGTTTCTTTTCCATATTCAAATGTATCTTTAAATCCTGCCACATAATTTCTGTTGTCATCTTTTAACTTACCTGCTTTTACCATACTATCTAATATAAATTTTTTAGCAAAACATACATTGTCTAAATCTCGTCTTTTATTACCTTCAATCCAATGAAAATGGATTTTAATAGGATTTTGATATTTAGGTAAGGAATTTATATACCAACCTATATCTTTGTCTACATTCTTCTTCATAGTAGCTCCTGCATACCTATTTTTTCTGCATTCGTTTATGTATTGGTTCAAGCTTGGTAACTTGAATGGAATTTCTACTCTGTTCATCTTCTGCTCCTCTCATGTAATTTTCACATCTATATACTTCTTTAAAATTTCTATCTTCTAATCTGTTACAACCTAA
>CALXLP010000103.1 GCA_944389225.1 uncultured Clostridia bacterium
TTCAGAAGTAATTGGAGCAAATTTTGGAGTAACTTGTTTTCCAGACATTTCATCTCTACCACCATTGATAGCATATAATAAAGTTTTTGCTAAGTTTGCTCTTGCACCAAAGAATTGCATTTGTTTACCAATTTTCATTGGAGAAACACAACAAGCAATTCCATAGTCATCTCCTAATGTGATTCTCATTAAATCATCACTTTCGTATTGGATAGAAGATGTTTTGATAGATAAATCTGTTGTATATCTTTTAAATCCATCTGGTAAATTTACAGACCATAAAACAGTTAAGTTTGGTTCTGGAGCTGGTCCTAAGTTTTCTAGTGTATGAAGAATTCTAAAAGAGTTTTTGGTAACTAAAGTTCTTCCATCGATTCCCATACCACCAATACTTTCTGTTACCCATACAGGGTCACCACTAAATAATTCGTTGTATTCAGGTGTTCTTAAGAAACGAACTAATCTTAATTTCATTACAAAATGGTCCATAATTTCTTGAACTTCTTCTTCTGTGATTGTTCCATTTTCTAAATCTTTTTCAAAATAGATATCTAGGAAAGTAGAAGTTCTACCAAGACTCATAGCTGCACCATCTTGAGATTTTACAGCACCTAAATATCCAAAGTATAACCATTGAACAGCTTCTTTACTGTTGCTTGCAGGTTTAGAAATATCAAAACCATATCTTGAAGCCATTGCTTTTAATTCATTTAAAGCTTTGATTTGTTCACTAATTTCTTCTCTCTCACGAATAACTTCTTCAGTTAAACAATCTACATTTAATATGTCTAAATCTTTTTTCTTTTCTTCGATTAATACATCAACACCATAAAGTGCAACTCTTCTGTAATCACCGATAATTCTTCCTCTACCATATCCATCTGGTAATCCAGTAAGTAAGTGAGAACTTCTAGCAGCTCTAATATCTGGTGTATAAACACTAAATACACCATCATTATGTGTTTTTCTATATTTGTGGAAAATTTCTTCTACTTCATCATCTACTTTTCTGTCATAAGCTTCACAGGCTTTTTCTACAATACGAATTCCACCATAAGGCATAATGGCTCTTTTTAGAGGAGCATCTGTTTGAAGTCCTACGATTTCTTCTAAGTCTTTATCAATATATCCAGGCTCATAAGCATTAACACTAGAAATTGTTTTTGTGTCTATATCTAGTACACCGCCTTTAGAAGCTTTTTCTTTTTTATAAAGTTCTAGTACTTCGTCCCATAATTTTTTTGTTTTTTCTGTAGGTCCAGCCAAAAATGTTGAATCTCCTTCATAAGGTGTATAGTTTCTTTGAATGAAATCTCTTACATTGATTTCACTTTGCCAATCACCTTTTTCAAATCCTTCCCATTGTTCAAATTTCATAATATTAAAAACCCTCCTTAATTAAGAATAAAATGAAATATAATTAATAATAATTATAAATAAATTCATTTAATTTTCCTTATTCATTATTATTATCATTTTGACCACATAATATGATACCATATTTGCGGAATATAATCAATCTAAAATGAAAATAATTTAATAAACTTGTAAAATTATGTCGATATAAGGAAAATATGATGGCATAATTTGTATCAAATTTAAACAGCATATCTTTTGTATGAAAGATAATAGATAGTTTCTATTATTAATTACATTTGCAAACTAATCATATGAATAAAATCTGAAAAAATCTGTTGCAAAAGCAACAAAAAACCAATATTTTTTTAATATTGGTTTTTTATATGAATTTATTCAGATTCTGCAATGATTTTTGCAATTTTATAAATTAATCTTTGTTTATGTGCTGGGCAACTTTTTAATAAGTCAGAGAATTCTTTAGATAGATAATTTTCTGAATCACTAGAAGTACCACTTAAAATATAGCCTTCTGAAACATCTAATAGATTACAAATTTGTGTTAATCTTTTTAAATTAATGTGAGAATTACCTCTTTCAACTCTACTTAAGAATGCAACAGAAACATCTATTTTTTCAGATAATTCTTCTTGTGTATAGTTTTTAGCAAGTCTTGCTTGTTTAATTCTTTGACCAATGATTGTATAATCTAATGCCATATATATCACCTTCCTATTTTATTACTAACAAATGTAAAGTATATGTTTACCATATAGTCTACGATGATACTATATAATAATAAATCAAAAAAGTCAAGGTTTTGTTTCTAAAAGCTAAAAAATAGAGGTTTAATATTAGAAGTGTATGTAAAATTAAGAAAAAATGAGTAAAAAAGAGAATTAAAGAGAAAAAATGCCAATAGAAGTAAAAGAAAATTGAAAATTATGAATAATTTTGCTTTTTTATCTAAGATTATGTATACAAAGTTTGAAAAAAGGCAGAATATATAGTATAATATAAGCTAGTCGCGTAAAAAAACATAAAGGAGAGTGGATTTTATTTTAAAAAAGAAACTAAAATTTTACACGAAAGAGTTTCTGAAATTTTTTAACATTACAATTATAGCTTTGGGAATCATAATCGCGATTATATTTATAAAATATAAACCAATGTATAAAGTAAGTATTTCTGGTGAAGAACTTGGATATGTAGAAAACAAACAAGCATTAGAAGAAACATTGAAAGAAGAGATTACAGAAAGTTCTGATAAAACAATTGAAGATATTAGCTTAAATCAAGAACCAGAATATGAGTTAAAATTAGTAAGTAGGACAGAAAATACAGAGGAGAATGAGGTTGTACAAGAATTAAAAGAAGAAACAACAGTTACTTATAAATACTATGAGATAGCAGTACAAGAAAATGTTGTTGAAAAAGTAGATACAAGTGAAGAAGCAGA
>CALXLP010000104.1 GCA_944389225.1 uncultured Clostridia bacterium
AGATGTGACCAAGAATATACTCTCTCTATATTTTCATCTTTAAAATCTTTATTCACAATCGTATCCATTATATATGTTTTAATTCCCACTTTTGCCATTTCTGTACAATTTTTGATATTATCATCTACAAATATATCTATACAATGTTCTTTTGCTGTAATGACTTTATTTTCAGAATTTAATATTAATTTATCATATGGTATATCATATTTTTTCAGCCACCCTTTGGTCAATTCTTCTATATTAAATTTTTCTGATGGAAATCTTGCTGTTATCAAATAAATCTGATTTCCTTCTTCTTTTAATTTTTTTATTTTTTCTACCGCATTCTTCTTAGGTTCGACTTTCAATACAGTTTTTTCATAATATCTATTTAAAAATTCTTTATCTTGCTTCTTATCTCCATTACGAAAATTCGTATGATACATTTGTGCTATAATATCTCTATTGGCCTTTTCTCTATCTGTTACAATATCATGTATTGTATACTCTTGTACACACTTGAATAACACATCATATGTATTGGCTATTGTATCATCTATATCAATTCCTATATTCATTTTCTTTCTCCTAATTGATAACTTTTGGTATTTTAAACATATTTTGTTCTTCGCTTGGTGCATTCATGAATAAAGCTTTATTATCTTCAAATACCTCTACTTCATCTTTTCTAAATACATTTTTTGCTTCATTTGCTCCTATAGTAATATCTAAATTATCTACATTTGCATTATTTACGATATTCGCAAAATCTAATATTTCTTGTAAATTGTCCAAATATTGTTGGACTTCATTTTCTTCCAATGTTAAATTGGCTAAATTTGCAATGTGCAAAATTTCTTCTTTACTTACTTGCATATAATCATCTCCTACATTTAATTTGGTTTTTATTATATACTGAAACCAGCAAAAAAACAAGTCGAAATGACTTGTTTTCCATATTTTTTCATTATTTTCATTATATATCTAAATTGCTCTTGCTTTTATAACCCATCTTTGACTACTATCATCTGTACAAGTAATTAATGTAATTTCTGTTCTTCCATCTGTATTTTGAGAAGTACAACTAACATCTTCTGGTATAACTGTATATTTATCATATACTTCATATTCTACTGTGCTATTATTTGCAAAATCTGTTATTTGTATAATATCTCCATTTACCAAAGTTGGTACTTTACTGAAAAATCTTGAATTTCTATAATTATGTCCTACAATACAATAATTTCCTACTGTATTAATTTCTGGTCCATGGAATTTTACTGGTGACATTTTTAATAATTCTTCTGTTTCTTCTATAGAATCTGTCTCTCCATCTAATATTCCATATTCAATTCCTAACTTAGGAATAGCTATCTTTCCGTCTGTGACATATGTATATCCTGACTGTGATTGTTGTTTTGTCTTATTGGTATTTCTATTTGAATTTGAATTTGAGGTAACAACTGGCGTTTCTGTTCCATCATCAGTTGTATCATTTAATACTGCAATTAATATATCACTATCTACTACTGTATTATCCTCTTGTTCAGCTTCTGCACTTGCCAAAATATCTTGTGACATAGCTTCTGCTTTATCCCTATCATATGCTGCATATATATATACAGATATTAGAACAATTAAGAAAAATACAGATAATATGAAATTCACTTTATATACTTTTTTCTTTCTTTTTAGCTCAGGTGTTATGTATAATTTCTTTGTTACTAATATTTGATTCATAGACCTCTCCCATTTTATAATAAACTTTCTATATTATTATAACATGAAAATGAGGAAAATAAAATATCTTTATTGAATTTTTTTCGATTTCATTATATAATATTATATATGCGGGTATAATTTAGTGGTAGAATGTCATGCTTCCGACCTGATAGCGTGGGTTCGATTCCCACTACCCGCTCCAATTTTTAATATTTCATATTTTTTTGTATTCCCAGTCCATCTCCTATACATACTAATGTTTCTATCTCATTGTTTTTTATTTGTATTGGTCGAAATACTTTTATTGAAGTTAAAAAATCTTCTTTTTCTTTAATATTGACCACACGTTTAGGTGCTTCTATCATTTTTATTTCTTCTTTTTTATTAAAAATTTTATTAATAAAAGATATTATTCTTTCTAGAACATTCATTTTTCCTCTCCTTTTTGTTCTTCTTTAGTTGGTAAACTGTCTTTTTCTTTTGGTTTATCTTCCCAAGGTCTAATACCTCCCCAATTTTCCAAATCCTTTTCATAACATTCAAATCGATTTATAAATTCTTCTTGTGGTAACTGTACAAATTGCCCTTTATTTTTATCTGCAAAAAAGAAACTTTTCCCTGATACTTTTGAATCTAGATATACATATACAACAGCATTTTTATCTTTGTCTTTCTTATCAAAAACTCTATTTACAACACAACGATTAGCTTTTAATTCGTCAAAATCTAAAATAATTTTTAAAGCACTTATAGTTGAATTTTGACATGTAGCAAATTCAGGACATGTTTGTGAAAGTGCTAAAAATTGATGTCTCAAATTTTCTTCTGGATTATTAGGATATGACTCATTGATAGCATTAGATTTTTCTACAAGATTTTTTAATGGAAACATCCCTTCTTTATCTGCTAATCCAACACTTGTATATAAATTTCTTAAACTTTGTTCATCTAGTCCTATAGTAGCATCTTGTAGTTTTTCATCATTTTTATGTGCTTGGGAATCTAATCCTAATGAAGTAAGATCATTTTTTCTTGCTTGCTCATATGTCATACAAAAATTATCTGGCATTCCTCCAAATCTCTGTCTTGCTA
>CALXLP010000105.1 GCA_944389225.1 uncultured Clostridia bacterium
TCATAATATTCTTTCATTTCTTCTGATGTCATTTTTAAAAAGCCTTTCAATTTTGGAGAGTAAGAATGTCTTCTGCCTTCTGGCAACTCCATGTATTGCATTTTATATGATGGTATCATAGATTTATCAAATAAATCCAAATTCAATTCTTCTTGTAACTCTCTTGCTATATTTCCAATTAAATCAACTGTTCCATCTTCTTTTATATCATTTTGGTCTAGATTTCCTCCTGGGATTTGTAATCCTTTTGGATAAGAAGTGGTTTCATCCATTTCACCAACAATATATTTTTTATCAAGTGTTTCTAATAATATACCTCCATTTAAATTATAGCAACCTAAATTTCCTTCTAATCCTACTCGTTCATCATATAAATAATGTGCATAATTTGTTTTTTGAACAGTTAATCTTAATCTATCTTCTAATTCTTTAAATTTAGTAACACTCCATACTTCTCCATTAAATAAGTGCGGATTTTCTTCTACTTGTTTTTGCCAAAAGAGTTCTATTTTCTCTACTATATCTTTTGGCAATTCTACATTTTTCTTATCTCTAATAATTTCTAATTGTTTATGCAGTTCTATTTCCATTTTAGAACACTTCCTTATTCAAATTTCCTATGAATTTTGCTACACCATCTTCATTATTGGTATCTGTTACCTCATCAACCATTTTCTTTATATCCTCTGGAGCATTTCCCATAGCTACAGAATGCCCTACAACTTCAAACATGGTTATATCATTATAGCTATCTCCTATTGCCACACTATCCTTCAAATCTATCTTCAAATATTCACACAATTTTTTGATTGCATTTCCCTTACTCGTACCTTTACAAGTAATATCTAAGAAAAAAGGTTTTTCTTTTGGAAGTTTATTATTTACCAAACATTTTGATAAATTCACAATTTCTATATCTTTCGCAACATCTATTTGTTCTTTAATATGTTGAATCTTTTCTAATTCCAAACTTGAAAAAACACATTGTATGATTGGATTATTGATTACAAAATTTTCTATTGGCTCTTCTAATAGAATATCTGTATCATCATCTGTTTGTTTTCTTACAATTCTTTTTCCATTAGAAATCATAATAAGTTGTACATCATATCTTTCAGCTATATACCATAATTCTATTACTTCTTCATTTTCTAAAGCATTTAAGTATATTGTTTTCTTTTCTTCATAATCATAGATTTCTCCACCATTACAACCAATCACATAACTACTAGCTAGAGCCTTTTTACTTACCTCTTCTACATATTTTGTAGGTCTTCCTGAACAAATTACTAGATATATTCCTTTTTCCTTAGCTTTACAAATTGCCTCTTTTGTTTTTTCTGTTATTTCTTTTTTATCATTTCTTAATGTTCCATCTATGTCAATAAAAATAATTTTATACATATTTTCTACCTTTCTAATTATTTAATCCTAATCTTATTTTCTTTACTAAATAATAATCAATGGTACTTCCATTTCTTCACATGACAAACCACAATGTGCAGATTTCTTTTCTGATTTTTCTTTACTTATATAAGTTCCTAATTTAAAGCTTGCACCTCTGATAGACAAAGAAATATAGTTTCCAATAAAGTCATCTACCTTTTTATGTTTGTTCCCAAATCCCAACATATGCTTTCCTAAAAATTCTTCTTTTGTGTATAAGATAAAGTCTTCCCCAAATCTTTCATTAAATATTTTTTCAAATTCATTTTTCTTTTCTTCTTTAACCCAAAAAGCGGTACATCTAGATTCTATACTTGGTGGAAGTATTAAACAATCTTGAATATCTTCCATTTGTAAAATATCATATGTTTTTTCAATATCTTTATGTCCATGGTCTGCAGAAATAAGTAATAAGGTATTGGTATCTAATAATTTATGATACAAATTTTCTATTTTCCTTTCTGCATCTAAAACAAATTCTTTTACCTCTTCTGATTGGCAACCAAATTGATGTAATAAACCATCTGGATTATCATTATAGGCTAAAATAAAGTTTTTATCTGGATTTTTACATATTGCTTCTATAGAATCACATAAAATCTCTATTGTGTCTGCATTAATATTTCGTTTACTCCTAGATACGCAATAAGAAGGATTGATATCATAAGCTTTAACATCTGTTGATGCATTTTCTATCTGCTCATATACAGATACATAGTTAATTAAATCATATACATTTATTTTAGCATCTCTATAAATTTCTCCTGTATAAGAATCACGATATGGCAAAACATCAATCGCACGTCCATATTCTTTAAAATATTGAGACCATCCTATCCAACCGTGTTTCGACAGGTGGTTTTCCTGAATAATAAGTAGTCATTGCTGCAGTAGTTGTAGAAGGATAAACAGAAGTTATTTTTCTTTCTTGATGTTTTTTGAAAAATCCGTTTGGTGAAATCGTATTTAATATATTTTCTCCCATTCCGTCCAAAATAATTAATACAATATTTTTGTATTCCTTTTCTAATCTTTTGTCTAATATATCAATTCCATTATATTTTGTTTCAACATGATAATAGTGTAATATAGAATTGATTAAATTCAAAATACTATTTTCATAATTTGGTAAAACTATTTTATTTTCTTCCATTAAAATCACCTTACTTATTTTATTTCACCAAAAATTCTATCATAACACTTACCATATTACAACAAAAAAAGTACAATAAAATTAGATTATTGTACTTCTTTCTATAAAATAATTTCTTTATATTCTCCTTCTT
>CALXLP010000106.1 GCA_944389225.1 uncultured Clostridia bacterium
TTTTCTATCAAAACAGCTAATAAAAAAACAATGGCTGCTACAATAATTTTTCTTAATCTCTTTTTCATGTATCGCGTCACCTCTTTTCTATGCTTCTTTTAATGTTGTATCAGGCTCTATTTTTTTAACTACTTTTTTAATCTCTTTTTCTACTTCTTTTTCTTTTCCATCTTCAATTTCTACAATCATTTTTTCCGTTACAAAACTTACAGAACATTCTATAACACCTTCTAACTTTTTTACTCCTTCTTCTATTTTTGCTGCACAATTTGCACAATCTAAATCTTCTAATATATAATTCTTTTTCATAAAATTTATTTCCTTTCTTTTTTATTCACTTTTTGATTTCATCCTAGTTAAGCAATTTTGATATATACTACTAATTTTCTTAATGTTTTATCAATTTATTTTATGGTATTCTTAAATTTGGTTTATTGTGTGTAAAATACCATTTTCTATAATTTGTCGTGCACAAGTATCTGATAATGAATAATATACATTTTTGCCATCTCTTCTATATTTTACTAAATTTGCTTCTTTTAATGCTCTTAATTGGTGTGAAATTGCTGATTTTGTCATATTGGTTAATACTGCTAAGTCACACACACACATTTCATGAACATCTAAAGCCCATAATATTTTTATTTTTGTATTATCACTAAATATTTTATAAAAATTTGCTAATGCTTCTATTTTTGTATCTGATAACATGTGTTCTTTTACAGTATCAACCACATCTTGATGAATACTATTACAATCACATGTCTCAATTCTTGCAACCATATTTTTCTCCTTTCCATATACAGTTGAATGTATATTCAATTATTCTTTACTATATTATAGTTGAATAGCTATTCAATTGTCAATACATTTTCTATATTTTTATTGACAAATTTGTTTTATTCATATATTAATATTTTTAAAGGCTTAAGAAATACAACAAATGCTGTTTTTTAAAAATTATATTGTATCAAATCGTACAAAAATTGATTATTAAAATCTATGGATACATGATAATTCTAGAAAATAATTCTTATTATAGTGAAAGGAAATTTTAATATGAAAGATAAAACCATTTTAATTCAAGGAGCAATGGATATTGAAGTTGAATATCTTATTCGTAATTTAGAAAAGAAAGAAAAACACACAATAGCAGGGTATGAATTTTATACAGGTTACATGCATACTTCAAAAGTCATTATTTCCAAAACATTAGTAGGTATTGTGAATGCCACTACTACAACCACGATTGCTATTTTGACTTTTCACCCAGATATTGTCATTAACCAAGGAATCGCAGGAGCTCATAAATCAAATATTCATATTGGGGATATTATTATTGGTGAAAAATGTTGCAATATTAATGCTTTTTCGATGCCAACAAAAGAAGAAGGGCATTCTTCTAATCCTTTTGAATGGGAACCTAATAAACGAGGGGAAGAAATACAAAATGGAAACGAAACCTTAATAAACATTTTTAAAGATTTCTTTGAATCAAATTATGAAAATACGATTTATACAGGAACATTAGGAAGTGGAGATGTATTTAATAGAGAATATGATAGAATTATGTGGTTACAAAACCAATTTCATCATCTTTCTGAAGATATGGAAAGTATAGGAACATATTCTGTTTGTAATCAATTTGAAATTCCTTGTGTTGGAATTAGAATCATTTCTAATAATGAACTTACGAATGAGAAATTAGATAAAGAACAAGCAATAAATTTGCAAAAACTTTTTATAAATTTTTTCAAAACAAAATTATTTGACTTTTCCTAAAAATCTATGTATAATAATTATAGGAAATAAGAAACCACAAAGTGGTTGCCGAGAAAATATGAATAACCATTCCCTCGTCAAAGCAGAATGGTTATTTTTTATTGCCTATGTAGTAAATACCCGATGACGATGACTAAGGCAAAATTTATGATAGTTACTCCTACTAATCCGAAGAAAAGTAGTTTGATGATGGCTAATAATATTGTTTCTACCATAGCACCACCTCCGTTGTTAATCTCACAACAAATAGCTGTGGAACAAGTATGTATACATCAAAGAGTTAAAGGTGGCAACCAACTCTGCTTATTACGGATAGACCCTATTTCCTTGCTTCTAGTAACAAGCTTTGATGTTCTTCGTGGGCTCTACTCCGCTTATTCTCATTTCCTATGTTTTACACTATACAATACTTCTGAATAAAAAACAAGAGAACCTGTAAAATTTTATTTATAAATCTAATTCAAATTCAACAAAAACGTAGAAACACCTGACATATCAGCATTTCTACGCTTCTTTCTATGGAGGCGACACCCGGATTCGAACCGGGGATCAGAGTTTTGCAGACTCGTGCCTTAGCCACTTGGCTATGTCGCCATATATTAAATTATATGTTCCAAAATTATAAACAATGACTGTATTATAAACATTTTTTGTAATATTGGAACAAAAATTGGAGCGGGAAACGGGGCTCAAACCCGCGACCTCTGCCTTGGCAATGAAACACTCTAATGTTTATATAATTTTATATGAGGTCATTTGGCATTACTTTGTACCTAACAAATATAGCAGAAAATCAACAAAAAGTCAATATTTGCTACGCAAAAAATAATTTCAAAAATTTTTAAGTAAAAAAATTTTTTTAGAAATTTTTTAGAATTTTTTTAGAACTGTTTTAGAACTATTTTTAGAACTCAAAAAATAATTTTAGAACTGTTAAAACTAG
>CALXLP010000107.1 GCA_944389225.1 uncultured Clostridia bacterium
CTAACTAATGGTTCTGTTCCTGATGGTCTAATAACCACTCTTCCATTTCCAGCAAATTCTTTTTCTACATCCTCAATTGCTTTTTTGATATCTGCATCTTTGTCATAATCATATTTTTTATCTGCATTTACTTTCGCATTAATCAATACTTGTGGATATAGTTTAATAATACTTGCTAATTCTGATGCTGTTTTATTTTCTTCTAATATAGTTTGGATTAACATTAAAGAAGTTAAAATACCATCTCCTGTAGGATTATAATCTAATAAAATGACATGTCCTGATTGTTCTCCTCCTAGGTTATATCCTTCTTTTAACATTTCTTCTAGTACATATCTATCTCCTACTTTTGTTTGTACTAATTTTAATCCGTTATTTTCAGCATATTTATTTAGACCTAAATTACTCATAATTGTTGCAACAATTGTATCTTTGTTTAGTTTTCCTTTTTTTCTTAGGCTTGAAGAAATAATAGCTAATAATTTATCTCCATCAATCTCATTTCCTTTTTCATCAATAGCTAAACATCTATCTCCATCACCATCATAAGCAATTCCTAAACTTAATTTATTTTCTACAACAAATTTCTTTAAATTATCTAAATGTGTAGAACCACAATTTTCATTAATATTAATACCATCTGGTGTATTATTAATAATTCTATAATTAATTCCTAAATCTTTAAATACTTTTTCTGCAACAACTGAAGTTGCTCCATTTGCTGTATCAATTCCTACAACAAAATCATCTCTTAAATGTTTTTCTATTGTATCATCAAAATGTTTTCTAAAGAAATATATGTATTCATTCATTAAATCAAAACAATATTCAGCCACACCAATTTTTTCATTTTTCGCAGTCAATTCTTCTAACTTTCCAGAATCCATTACTTCTTCTATTTCTTCTTCAAGAGAATCTGGTATTTTCATTCCCTTATTACTAAAAAATTTGATTCCATTGAATTCAAATGTATTGTGTGAAGCAGAAATAACGACACTAGCATCTGCTTTTAATTTTCTTGTTAAATATGCAACTGCTGGTGTTGGAATCACTCCTAATAATTTTACTTTTGCTCCATAGCTCAAAAATCCTGCTGTCATAGCACTTTCAATTAATGTTCCAGAAATACGTGTATCTCTTCCAATTAAAATCGTTGGTGTATGATCTGCATGTTTAGATAATACATATGCTCCTGCTTTTGCAACTTTGTACACCAATTCTGGTGTTAATTCTGTATTGGCAATTCTTCTAATACCATCTGTTCCAAAATATTTTCTCATGGTTCTAACTTCCTTTCCATAAAATTAAATGTATATTTAATTTTACCTTTTCTATTTGATTATTTTATAAATATCATGATATCTTTTGTAATTTATTTTATCTGATATCATTTCATTTCTCTTTATATTATTCAAATTTTTTTATCATGCTATTATTCAGGATTTTATTTTTTAAAATTCATAATGATTTTTTCTTTTAATGTCAATTTGAAATCATATGGTTCATCAATTTCAATCTTTTTATTATGTAATACCAATTTAGGATTTGTCGTTGTTAATTCCTCTAATTTTTCTTCTCCAATAATATCTGCAATCTCATCCAAAATTTGTGGTATTTTTGGATAAATTGTATTTTGTCTATGCACATCTGACCCCAAGAAATGTATCATATTATTTTCAAAAAATCTTCTAACAATCATTTGTGCCTTTTCACCATACTGGCCTATAATACTTCCATAATTTGCTTGCATCAACACACCTTTTTCAATTAAGTCATATATTAAGTCTGGTTCTTTTTGCACAAAACTATATCTTTCTGGATGTGCCAATATAGGAACCAATTTGTATTGTAACATATCATAAACAACATCATACAAATTCATTGGTTCTGCATTTAATGGTAACTCAAATAACACATAACTTGTGTCATTAATCGTTGATGCTTTTCTCTTTTCTAGTAATTCTATAATATGGTCTGTAAAATATATTTCGTTTCCTAAATATAAATTGGTATTAATATTTTTTGTTTTTAAATTTTCTAATATAGCTTTTACCCATACTTCTCTTTCTGGTACATCTGTTTCATAATAGTTTTCCATATAATGTGATGTAGATATAACCGCTTCAAATCCTGCCTTTTCTGCTTCTTTTATTAGATTAAATGTTTCTTCTATACTTCTTGATCCATCATCAATATTTGGTAATATATGTGAATGAAAGTCTATCATTTCTCTTTTGCTCCTTTTTTTGCTTTTTATTTTATTGCACTCTATTAGTATACATTTAAGTTTAAAATTTTTCAATATTTATTTCAAATTTTGTTACATTTTGCTGATTTTTGTCATGATTAATTTACCATTTAACAATTTAAAAATAAAAAATGGATTCATTATTTAAATAAAAAAATCCCTCTAGTTCCTTTATCTAGAGGGTTTCAAAACATTTTTATGATTTATTACTTAAATTCTTTTTTTCTTCATCTAAATAGGCATTAATTTGATTTAATATATCTGTTGTTTTTTCAATAGAAGCATTACCAGAATTTTCTATTTTTATCTTGTTTTCTAATGATTTTGGTTGTTCTTCCTGATTAGTTCTTTGATTTCTTTCTTGTTGCACTCTATTTAATTGTGGATTTTCTGGTCTTACTCTTCTTTTCATATCTTCTCTTTTATTTTGTACACTCATTGGTCTG
>CALXLP010000108.1 GCA_944389225.1 uncultured Clostridia bacterium
TGTAAATGTCAAGAATTTTTGTAGTTTTTTGGCAAAAAAATATGTAGGATTTTGGCAAAGGTATTTGGAGGGAGAACATCCCTCATTTATACCTTTATTTTTGTAAATTCTTTAGCTAGATTATCAACAAATGCTTCAACATTTATAGTTTTATCTTTTTCAATAGTATTTCTATATGCATTATTGCAAACATCTAAAATATCACTTATTTCAAAGCATTTATACCTATAAATAGGTAAACTACCACACACATTATCTATATTTTGAATGTCATAAAATATTTCAGAAGTACAGGATTCTAAACAATTTTGCAAATCTAATTCATTGCAAAATGACTTAAATGATTCTGTAAAATCCTTTTCATCTATAGAATTATATTCATAAATATTTTCACAAAAACTACAAATACAAGCTTTAAATATATCTTTAATATACAACATTATTATCCCTCTTTTCTAAAATTTTATCTTTAATTCTAAAAGAATTACCAGTTATGTTAAAAACATATGAATGATGAAGCAATCTATCTAAAATTGCAGAAGCTAAAGTTGCATCTGATAAAACTTCGCCCCACTTTGAAAATTGTTGATTAGAAGTAACTATTGTAGAATATTTTTCATATCGTTTGGCAAGAAGCTGAAACAATAAATTAGCTCCGGTTTTATCGACAGGAAGATATCCCACTTCATCAATTATTAATAATTTGTATCTGTTGTACTGTTTAATCTTGTCAACTAATCTATTTTCACTATGAGCAAGTGATAATTGAGAAATTAAGTCATGACAAGAAATGAAATATGTACTGACTCTATTTTTAGCTGCTTCAATACCAATAGCAGTAGCTATATGAGTCTTGCCAGTTCCAGGAGAACCAATTAAGAGAACATTTTTCTTTTCTTCAATAAATCTAAGAGAGGCCAGTTCAAGAACTTGCTCCTTATTGATAGAAGGTTGAAAAGAAAAATCAAAATCTTCAAAAGTTCTATAATATGGAAAATGAGCAATTCTAATATTAAATTGAGAAGAACGTTCAGCTTTATTTGCAATTTCCAATTTAGTAAGTTCAAGTAAAGCATCCAAAAAAGGTATTTTTTCATTGTTCACTTTATCTACATATTCAGATAAGCAACTAGCCATTTTATCTAATTTTAAAACATTTAAATTATTTACAACATCTTTAAATTTCATAACATCCTCCTATTACAAAAAATTGTCATATTGACTAAGATTGTTAGAGATAAAGGAATCGACTTTTTCTTGAGAAGAATTTTTAAGTAAATCACTAACAAGAATATCTTTTAAATCTTCAGTATTGTAATTTAGAGGATTATTCGAAATTTGATGACAACGAATTAAAATTGTGTTATCATATATATACAAGCAACTATCCTTTTCGATTACATTCAAGTCGAAACCGATAAACTTAACAGGAACAGAATATTTATTGCCATTAAAGGAAATCATAGAATCTTTAGCAACTTTTCTAGTTTGGCGGTTAGAAAGGTAAGAGCTAAATATTTTATTACTTGGTAAAGGCAGTAGATATTCTTTTTCATATTCAAAAACTTCATCAATTACACGATTATGAGCTTGAGAGACTTCTTTGTTGATATTAGTATTAAAAACATCTATAATTTTTTCTAAATCTTCAATAGACTCAAATTCATGGTTATATGCTAAAAGCCTGCTTGTTAATTTAGCAAAAGCTTCAACAGTACCTTTAGATTCAGGTCTTCTAGGTCTACAAGGAATTGGAACAAATCCCATATCTTTAGAGAAATGTTTTATTTTATCGTTAATTCTATCATGCTTGTTCATTTTAGAAGCATCAACAATTGTTAACATATTGTCAAACCATATTTCTTTAGGAATCCCATCAAAGTACATAAAAGCATAAATTAAAGAAGTTATTACAGTATCTTGTTTTCTATCTAAAGTTAATCTACAATATTTCTTTTCAGAAAATGGTAGAGTAACAAGAAATATGTTAAAGGTAAATATTTCTCCATCTTTACTAATCAATGTTAAGTCTTCTTTCCAATCTACTTGTGCAAGTTTAGCAGGAGTTTTTAGAACTCTAATATATGCTTTTTTAGGTGTCTTCAACTTATGATTTTTTACATAATTTTTTACAAGACCATATTTTCCTGAATAATCAGTATTATCACGCAAAAAATGATAAATTGCCGAAGCAGTAATACCAGCTATCTCGAGTTTAGAATCGATGATATTTTTATATGGATCTAGAATTGAAGAATGTTCTTTTAAAGTAATAGGTTTACCATCTTCAATATCTTTTTGCAACAGATATCTCTTTTTTGCTGTTCTCCAATCACAACCTAATTCTCTAGCTATACCGTGCATAATTTGGTTTAATGTGCAATCTAATCACCTCCTTCATCATATTATCTAATTCATTCCATTGCATTTGTATCTTCACCTCCCATGATTAACATAAGTATATTATATCATGGATTAGTGATACAAAAAAATATGTAGGAAAAACGACATTTTTCTTTGCCATTTTCCTACATAAAATTATACCATTTACA
>CALXLP010000109.1 GCA_944389225.1 uncultured Clostridia bacterium
CTTGTCATTTTATCATAAACTCACAAAAATCTCAATAGTTTGTAAGACCATTATACAAATTATATACTTGGCTATATCCTAATTTTCTTAATTGTTTTTGTGCTTTTTTACTTCTTCCACCTGAACTACAATATACAACTATATTTTGGTTTTTATCTGGTATCCTATTTTCGACTTCTTTTTTTATTTTGTATTCTGGAATAGATATAGCTCCATCAATATGTCCTTCTCGATATTCTTGTGGACTTCTAACATCTATAATAATAGCACCTTCATTTTGAAGTTGTTTTAATTCTTCTAATCCAATGTTTTTTTCTTCAGCCTCTCTATTCCATTTTTTCTTTATCATATTTTTTATTTTATCTATCACTTCTTTTATCATTCCTTTCTTAAAATGCAAACCGATTGAAAAAAGCATTCATTTTTCAGTCTTTCAACTTTCAACAAATTTCTTCTTATTTATATAATATATTCTAAAAAAGATATTTTGTTCTTTGTTGTAAAAGACATCATCCATAATTAAGTAAATCTATTTTTCTTATACTCTAAAGTTATCCACACCTTCTATATTTATCCACAGTTACTACTTTTCTAATATTCTACAAATTCTTTTATTTTTCCACTTTTTTCTAATGACATTCTCATGACAGATTTATTTCAATTCTATATTTTTATTCTCTTATATTATATTATTTTCTGGTATTTTCACTGTTTTTTCTTGGAAATTCATCATTTTTCGCATACATTTATTACATTCTTTTTTCATATTGATGACAAATAAATAGTTTTTTCTATTTTATGTATATCTTTTTAACTGTTTCTTTGTCATATTTATCCACTTTCGCTACCTGTGGATATTGTGGATAACTTTGTGAATAATTGAAAATACTATTTTTTCGTTCACGAGTTGTTCACATTACTTTTTCGTGTTATCCACTTTTCTATTTTTTTACAATTTATTTTTTTCATTATGTGTACCAAAAATATTATTTTTTGATTTAATAAAAAAATACACTTCTTTTATAGAAGTGTATTAGAAAAATATCCAATAAATGGCTAATATAATCTCTAAAATCGTTATAAATGGTAATCCCACTACAAATTGTAATTTTTGTGTTTTATGTCTAAAAGTATACATTCCAGCAATGGTTCCAATTCCGTCCACCTAAAGCTGTGATAATAAATATTGTTTTTTCCGGAATTCTCCAAGCACCTTTTTTGGCCTTTTGCTTATCAATAAACATAATCAAAAAACCAACAATATTAATTACCACAAAATAAATAATGATATTTCTTGTTGAAAATATATCTTGTATGCTTGTTGTATTTTCAAACATTTTGCTTTTCTCCTCTTCTAAAAATTAAAATCTAAATAGGCATATCTCTTTGGTTGATAATTTAAGAAGTCATCTATATCCTTTTTAGCACTTTCAGAAATTGTATTTATTCTGACAAATTGATGATTCTCTTCTACCAATGGAACAATATATCTTTGTTTTACCTTAACATCTACACAATATTTATCTTTTACCAATTCATCACTTTCTTGAATATTAGTTGCCAATTCCCATTTTTTAAAACAGTTTGAAAGATTGCCAATTGGACAATTTTCTATTTTTTGAATAACTTCTTTTTCACTTAATGTGTATAAATCTTTTTTCGTAATTAACTTTTGTTCATACATCTTTTTCACAATATCTGCAATTAATTGCATTGAATATTTTGTTTCATTTCCCACATAGATGCAAGACAATTTACTCATAGTTTTTACAAATTTCTCTGCTAATTCTTTATGTTTAAAACCTAATTCTGGAATTCCTTCTTCATTTTCTTGTACTTCAATATCTTGATAGATTTCTTTAACAGTTTCCAAATCCCATAATTTTTCTCTTACACCTAATCCATTTGATAAAGTATATTCTAATCTATCAGAAGAAAGTTTTGGTGTATCATTATCTGCAATTGGATATATATGATAATCACATACCTCTTCTAATTTTATATGATCTCTATTTAATAAAGTCATAATTTCTTTTGAGTTTTCTATGATTTGAGTTGTTAATTCCTCTGTTGATTCCTGTTTTTCGTGATCTCCATTCATAAAATCAATACAATGTTTAAATACAGGTGTTGCAATATCATGAAATAATCCAGATAAAGTTTGTTTTTTATCCTTTGTAAAATTCCATATAATTAAAGCAACTGCTACACTATGATCTAAACTTGAATACCAGATTTCATCAAACATGTTAGAATATATCGTTCCTGATGTTACACTAATTTTTGATTGTTTTTGCATTTCCGGTGTATGGATATACTCTAGTAAAAAGTCTGGAAATTCTGGTGATAAAACTTTAAAATAGTCTTTTAAAAGTCTTGGTAAATTTTCAATATATGTATCCATTTTTCTCTTCCTCCTATCTTTCTTATTTTATATAACATTTTATATATTGTCAATTTTTCCTATAAAAACTCTTTATTTTTTTGTCAAATTGTGATACAATGTCTACGATTTTAACATCAA